>CAYSLJ010000186.1:0-13606 GCA_964431735.1 uncultured Synergistia bacterium
CGTTCTAACAATTTGCCGGAGTTATTTTTCTTACAGTCCTAAGTACCGTAACAGGTAAATTGGTACCAAAAAATATGGAACACGCTCCTGTCTCTGGCCGGGCTCTGGAGGAAAAGATATGCCGTATTAAAAGAGAGTTGTAAATGATATAGACGCAAAATATTAACAGTCTGTAAAACCAGTTTGCCACACAACAGGATCATATCTTTTCCGGAAGAGTCCGGTCAGAGACAGGTTTTAGAAATGGCTATGAACTTATCTGGAGCGGTAATAAGACTCACTATTTTTAGAAAGGACAGAAATGGCAGAAGAAAACATTAAAGATTTTACACTTAAAATTCTGGAAAAACTGGGAGGTAATTTTGAATTTATTACTTCTGATATATTAATAGCTACCTTTAAGGAACCAATTTCCAGTAATATTCCATCTAAATTATACCTTTCTTTTATACCGGTTCCGTCGGAGTTTGCCAGAGTAGAATATACATTCGAACCGGTTCTTCCGGGCAGTGATTTACTGGAAGAGCTTATATCCATAGCAAGAAAAAAAGGAGGACGGGGAAAGGGCATTTTTTTAAAAGCCTCTCACATCTGTGACAATGACAGTCTTCCTGTGTCTTTCTTTTCCGTAGCCATAGAAAGTGTGGAAAGAGTTTTTTCCTATATGCCTCTTATAGAATTTAATTTTCGCGTATCTTTTCTTACCGATGAACATATTGAAAGTATTTATTCCGTTCTTCTTGAGGGTAAAAACAGCGAAGTGGAACTAGATTTAAATACCATTACAGATTATTCCTATGAACCACAGGAAGGATTTATTTACAGAAATTTTCCTCTTAACGGAGAAGAAGCTTTTGAATATGCCAGGGGAGTGGTTATAGCAAAAATAAAACCTCAGGTAAAAATAATAGAAGAAGAACAGGCAAAATTTTTACATAATTCTCTTTTAAGGCTTGAGTCATATTACGGAAAAGAAAGAGAATATGCAAAGAAAAAATATAAAGAGGAAGCTTCGCCTGTCCTTGAAGAACTTACAAAGGAACTAAAACAGAAGAAAGAGGAACTGACAAACAAACATGCTATAAAAACAGCCATATCACTTATAAATTTCAGAGAAATTTTCATACCTGCCCTGGGGTTTCAGTGTGTTATCTCAAAAGATGACAGAAGAAAAATAATTCAATTTAAAAAAGACCTTGTAAGGGGAAACTTGTTTCTGCCTTCCTGTGAAGCATGTAAAAAAGAAAGCAGAGCTTTTACTGTTTGCAGCCATGAAGGACATGTTCTGGGGAACTGCTGTGTTAAGCTCTGTGACAGTTGTAAAAAAGAAAGCTGTCCAATCTGCAAACCATTAAATAAATGCTTTATATGCAATGAACATATATGTGATGACTGTGGCACTCTATGCCAGATGTGTAAAAAATATTACTGTTATTCGAAACATTCCGTTAAATGTCTGACATGTGGTGAAGATTTCTGCAATAAATGTACAGAAAAATGTAAAAAATGTTCGGAAAATTTCTGTAAATCTCACATAACAACATGTTATCAGTGCAAAGAACGATTCTGCTATGCTCACAGCTACATATGTCATCTGTGCAAAAAACAGGTATGTATGGATCACGGAAGTATCTGTGCCGGATGCGGAAAACCATGTTGCAATATTCATTTTACACAGTGTAATCTATGCCACGAACATTACTGTACCGAATGCGTAAAAGAGACTAACAGAACGTTCTTCTGCAAGGGGTGTATATCTCTTAAAAAACTTGATAATACTGACGAAATAGGAGTAATTTTTTCACCTCATATAAGCAAAATAAAGCATATACCGGTGTTAAAATTAAGACACTGGAAGAAAGGAATTACTGAAAAATATTTTATATTCACTGCGTCTGGTTTTTTCAATTCCTATATTTTTATAATAGACAGAACCAGCGGAAATATTGTCAATTATAGAGCTTCAGGCTTTTTAAAAGCTCTGAAAAACATATTCGGTTTATAAATAAAGGTTTTTTCCAATAATCTGTAGAAAATTATAATAAAAATTACGTATTACGCATTACGTATCACGTTCAAGGAGGTTTATATAATGTTCAAACATCTATACATTATTATTTTCTCTATTCTATTATTAATATCTATTACATCCCCTTCTTACTGTGAAGAACAGGGAAAAGAGGCACAGCTACGGCCTGTGGCAAAATACGGTTATGCAGATGAATCAGGGAAACTTGTTATAAAACCCCAGTTTGATTATGCAGGTGAATTTACTGAAGGTATTGCTGTAATAGGTATTGGAAGTAAATACGGCTACATCGACAAAACAGGCAAAATGATTGCAGAAGCAAAATTTGATGAGGCCATGGAATTCTGTGAAGGTTACGCAGTTGTAAGATCAGGTGAAAAATACGGATATATAGATAAAACAGGGAAAATTATCTGTGAACCGAAATTTGATTTTGCCTATAGTTTTTCAGAAGGTTATGGAGGGGTTCAATCAGGAGCAAAATACGGGTTCATTGACAGAACAGGGAATGTAGTAATAGATGTAAAATTTGATGACGCATGGAATTTTTCCGAAGGGCTGGCTATGGTAAATATGGGAGGAAAAATGAATAATCAGGGTATGGTAAAAGGCGGGAAATGGGGGTTCATCGATAAAAGCGGGAAATCTGTTATTGAGATTAAATATGACGGTGCATGGCCTTTTTCTGAAGGGCTTGCACCTGTAATGATTAAAGACAGATGGGGTTATATTGACAGAACAGGGAAAGTAATTATTGAACCGAAATATATTCAAACCGTACCTTTCTCCGAAGGGCTGGCAGCTGTAAAAATAAAAAATAAATGGGGTTATATCGATAAAACAGGAAAAGTAGTTATTGAACCGAAATTCGATTTTGCAGATTCTTTTTCTAACGGGAAAGGAGCCGTAAATACAGGAGGTAAAATGAATAAATACGGAGAACTGATGGGAGGTAAAAATGGCTATGTAGACAAATCTGGCCATGTAGAGTGGGAAAAGTAAAAATATGCAGTATACTATAAACTATATTTTTATGATATAATGAGAGAAAATTGTAACATCATAACAGAGGTGATATTATGGATAACCATGAAAAAGAAGCTCTTATAAAAGAAAAATACGGATATGCAGTTCTGGAAAGCGGGCCTGTAGATCCGGACAACCCTACCTTTGCTTCCCTTCTGGGAGCAATGAAGGAAGTATATGAAGGTACCTGCGACATGGATGTTCTTGTAAAATACCATGAAGGACTTTCAAAACAGATTGAAAATTCCAGAGAATTTTTAAAAAAAACTGATAGAGAAACACCGGAGGAATATAAGGCCCTTGTAGAAGAACAGCACAGGATAAGCCTCGGTGCTCTTGACATAGTGCAGGGCACTCTTGATTTAATTGATAGTTATATAAAAAATCCTTCTAAAGAACTTATGGCTACCTGTGTGGAATCCCTTTTAAATTCACAGAGAATAATGAAAGGTGTCCATGATATGCTGGATGAAAATATAAACAGTGCTGAAGAAGATCAATAATGTATTGCCTTCGGACTTCAGATATAAGGAGAACTAAAAAGAAGGGGTTTTATAAAACCCCTTCTCAGTTTATCCCCGCCTATCAGGCTTACTGTAACAGCCCAAGAACTGCCTGTTGCGACTGATTGGCCTGGGTCAACATTGCAAGTGAGGCCTGCTGTTTCACCTGATCTATGGTCTGTTGCAGTACCGCCTCCGCATAGTTTACATCTACCTCCTGAGCCAGAGCTCCTTCGAGATTTGCCTTGTAGGTTTCATTATTGGAAATACCTACCTGCAAACGATTCTGGAGTGAACCTATCTTGGAACGTTCATTGGAGAGCTTATCTATGGCATCATCAATCATACTTACACTGTTCTTGGCTCCAAGGGAAGAAGATACATCCAGTTTAGTAATTCTCAATCCGTAAGAACTCATATCACCAACACCTATAGTCATTTCTTCACCGGCATTTGCACCTACCTGGAAGGCAACCGACTTATCATCTGTTGTACCTGCATCATATGATGTAACACGTAACACGGCAGTTTTACCTACGTCATTACTGGCATCTACCTGGTTGAGATCAAACTTAATTCCTGAACTTGCATAATAAGAGGTTAAATCAACACTTTTTCCACCGGAAGCATTTACATCTGAGATTGTAGTCAGAGCTGTTGCACCATAGCTACCGATTGAATCAGAAGCAAATATCTGAGCATCAACACTGCTACCATTGGCAACCAGTTTTACCTGGAAAGTAATATCAAAGGTATTTGCAGCCTTATCAACAGTTACAGCACCGTTAGTCAAAGTCTTTATTAAATTGGTAGAACCACCGGATGCTCCCTGAAGTGAAGATTCATTTACAGCAATATTTGTAAGTACTTTTGCCGATGCATCTGTTGCTGCAACACTGTTCTTTATATCACCGTTTAAGAGGTGTCTTTCTTTGTATTTAGTATCTCTTGCAATTCTATCCAGTTCTTTTCTGTAATCATTGATCTGTTTCTGATAATTTGTACGGTCTGCATCGGTTGTGGCATCGTTAGAGGCCTTTACTGCAAGCTGTCTCATATTCTGAAGAATATCCTGCATATTTGAAAGGGCTTTATCTGCTGTAGAAAGCATCTTGTCTGCAGCTTTACTGTTTTCAATACCTACTCCCACACCGTTTTTCTGGGCTGTAAGTCTCTGAGAAGTGGCAAGAGCTGCCGGGTCATCCTGGGCATTCTGGACTCTTTTACCTGTGGCAATCTGTGACTGAGTTCTGCTCAGATTTGTCTGAGCAAGATTGAAGTTTTGAAGGGCTGTAATACCAGCCGGATTAAAATTAATACTAGGCATTATAAATTCCTCCTTGATTTATATTTTCAGGACATATCCCTGTCCTGAAGGGGACTTTTATTAACCTGTTTCTATATATATATTCGGCATTTAATTTTAAAACTTTAGGGCTTTTTTGAAATATTTTTTGCAGGCTTACTGACCTGACCATAAGGGGTTGTCAGAAAATAACTGTATCATAGTTATATACGTTCACGCATAAATAATTACATCAAAATATTTATATAAAATCAAGTAATTGCAATGATATTGTAATTTTTTACTGATGTAATTATTAACAGACTTGCGTATATAAATGTAATATTGTCAGGATAATTTACAATACATATTGAGACAGGTATTAGTTCCTCCCGTCACGTATTATGTATCATGAAAACTTAGATTTTCTGCCAGTATTTTATCTATCCAGGTAATAATCACTCGATTCTTTCGGATAAAATATAAAAGTAGTACTCCTCTTATCAGAAAAAAGTACTACTATAGGAGAATATACAATCCATTAAATTTTTACTATGATATATTCAGTGGAAAAAATTGATACAAATATCCTTAATTTAATAATCGGCAGAATAAAAAAAAACTTTAGGGGCAAAATAAAAAAAATAAAAAAATTTTTCAAGGGGGGGACAAAAAATGATTAAGCAATGCGCCTGGTGTAAGAGTCTGATGCTTGACGGTATAAGAATAAAAAACTCAAAACAGATTATTGCAGGTATGTCTCATGGTATATGTCTGACCTGTAAAAAAGATATGGAAATGATTTATAAGAAAGAAAAGAAGGTAATCAGAGCCAACATTCTGGCTGCTGCAGTATAAAGGAGTGAACCTTATGGTCAGAGGAATTCTTGTTGCCACAGAAGGTATGATAGCACAGAGCAACCGTGCTTCAGTATATTCCAATAATCTTTCCAATGTGTCTACCTGTGGCTTTAAAAGAGATGAAATAGGAGTCAATTCATCTTTTACACTTGAATTAAGACGTATTGATGACGGAAAGAATTCTTCCAGACCGACCATTGGTTCATTAAATATTCCTGATTTTAAATACCACCTTGAAGCAGACACAGGTACCGGTTCAGCCATACAAACAGGTAATCCTTTAGATCTACTTATAGATGGCTCAGGCTATTTTGCAATTCAGGGAAAAGATGCAAAAGATACTATTTATACAAGAAATGGAAATTTTACCCTGAATACAAAAGGAGAACTGGTAACTCAGGAAGGATTTAATGTACTCGGAGAAAAAGGTCCTGTAGTAATCCCTTCAGGACAAAAAATTACAATAGATGAAGATGGCCGTATCGTATCAGACGGAAAAATTCTTGATAAAATTCTTATAAAAACCTTTCCTTCTCTCAAAGGCACCATAAAAACAGGGAACAGTTTTTTCATCCCTCCGGAAAACACTCCCGTTCAATCCTTCAGCGGCAGAGTAAAACAGGGATATATTGAAGGGTCCAATGTAAATACAGTAAAAGAAATGATAAATCTCCTGGAAGCACATAAAGCCTATCAGGCAAACGAAAAAGCCATAAGAGCAGAGATGGATGCTTTAAAGGAAGCAGTAACAAATGTGGGAAGAGTCGGGTAATTTCAGTGAGCAGTATGAGTAAAGAACAATAACTGTTCTCTACATATTTACTGACGTGAGCATAAGTACCGCAACAGGTAAATTGGTACCAAAAAAAATATGGCATACCCTCCTGTCCCTGACCGGGCTCTGGAGGAAAAGATATGCCGTATTAAAAGAGAGTTGTAAATGATATAGGTACAAAATCTTAACAGTCTGTAAAACCAGTTTGCCACACAATAGGATCATATCTTTTCCGGAAGAGTCGGGACAGGGACAGGTTTTAGAAATGGGTATGAACTTATCTGGAGCGGTAATAAGCATGTAATAAAAGTCTTCTTCCCGTCACCTGTTACAAGAAAAAATATGTATTATTTATGCTCACCACAGTAATATCAACTGTCACTGTAAAAAAGGAGGTCGATTATTATGATGAGAGCGCTTTATTCATCGGCTACCGGCATGATGGCACAGGAACTTCAGATAGATACAATTTCAAATAACCTTGCCAATGTAAATACTACAGGTTTTAAAAAGGTAAGGGTAAATTTTCAGGATCTCATATATCAGACTATGAGAAATGCAGGTACTCCTACGTCTGCAGGTACACAGATACCCAATCCTATACAGGTAGGACTCGGCACAAAAGCCGCCTCTACTCAGAGACTATTCTCTGCCGGAGAATATCAGCAGACAGATAATCCTCTTGACATGTTAATAGAAGGGGACGGTTTTTTTCAGATAACCATGCCTGATGGCACAATCTCCTATACAAGAGACGGTTCTTTCAAAATGGACAGCCAGGGGAAAGTAGTTACGTCGGACGGATATTCTCTCAGTCCTGAAATCACCATACCAGCAAATGCACTGTCAATAAATATAAGTAATGACGGAACTGTTTCAGTTATATCTCCGGGAGCTGTTGAGCCACAGAATATAGGACAGCTTACGCTGGCAAGATTTATAAATCCCGGCGGTCTGGAAAGTATGGGAAAAAACCTTTTCAGGAATACTGCTGCATCAGGAGAAGCCATTACAAACACACCGGGTCTTGAAGGGTTTGGAACCATTGCCCAGGGTTTTCTGGAAATGTCAAATGTACAGGTTGTGTCGGAACTGGTAAATATGATAACAGCCCAGAGAGCCTATGAAGTTAACTCAAAGACCATAAGGGTAGTAGATCAAATGCTTCAAACTGCAAATAACATAGTAGGTTAAGGAGTATATAATTATGAAGGGAATTTTATCAAAAATAATAACTATTATATTTATTTTTACCTGTTCCCTTCAAATAATTTTCGCAAAAAATACTGCTGTTATAATAAAAAAAGAAATAGAAATAAACGGGGATATAATATATCTCGGTGACATAGCAGAAATAACGGGAAATGATGATATTTTAAATCAGCTTAAATCTCTGGAACTGAGGAAAGCTCCTCTTCCCGGTTATTATGTAACCATAACAGGGTCACAGATAAAAATGCTTCTCCAGCATAAAGGTTTTGATCTGAAGTCTCTTGAGTTAAACATACCTGAGTATATAAAAGTAACGAGAAGGAGCCAGATTATTTCCGGCAATATTCTGGTAGAGAAAGCTGTAGAATTCCTTAAAGAGCAGTTAACCTGGAAAGAGGAACAGGTAAAGATTACAGTACAATCGCAGATTCCTGACTCGGTATTACCACCGGGAGAAATAACCCTTCTTCCCTCATGTTCTCAAAATACAAATTCTATAGGAAATATTTCAGTTTTTATAGATATACTGGTAAATAAAACAGGTGTAAAAAAAGTATGTGTCACACTCAATCTGAAAGTTTATCTTGATGTAATAATAGCAAAAAAAGATATAAAATCGGGAGAAATATTTTCACCAGACCTGATATCTATAGAAAACAGAGAAATCACACAGTTAAACAGAGATGCCCTTACATCAATGGAACAGATAAAAGACATGGTGGCTCTGACCGGCATAAAAAGAGGAACTATTATAACTGAAAAATTAATTGACAGTCCTGTTATTATCCGTCAGGGAGAACAGGTTTATATTATAGCAAAAAGCGGTTCCATGGAAGTAAG
Organism: uncultured Synergistia bacterium; assembly: GCA_964431735.1. Lineage (GTDB taxonomy): Bacteria > Vulcanimicrobiota > SpSt-956 > SpSt-956 > JAKJGF01 > CALARM01. The sequence goes on from CAYSLJ010000186.1 coordinate 8,532, forward strand.
AGCTATCGGTAAAGCCAGACAAAACGGAAGGCTAGGCGATACAATCTTTGTAGTGAATATTGATTCAGGTAAAATAGTACAGGGGACAGTTATAGAGCCTGGAACTGTATTGATAAATATAAAGTAACATTATTAATCGACCGGTAAAAGGAGATTATAAAAATGAAATATTTAATCATATTATTCATAATATTTAATACATCCTTATCAAATGCAGGCTCTATCTTCAGACCTGACACTGCAAGAAAAGAAACATTTTTACTGACTGACCTGTCCTGCAGAGCAAGTCAGGTAGGAGATATTATAACAGTAATAGTACAGCCCAATACACAGATAAATTCTACGAATACATCTCAGATAACAAGAAAAATGAATGTAGGTCTCAGCTTCCTGCCCCTTAATCTGGAAGGAACAGATGAGTTCACTCCTCTTTCATTAAGCGGCAATCATGGGAATTCAAGTTCTGAATCAGGAAAACGTCAGCTTTCTTTCTCCTCTACAATGAGTGTAACAGTTCAGCAAATACTGCCTAACGGAAATTTTCTTGTTACAGGTCATCAGCAAATATCCATAGGAGATAAAGACCAGTTATTAAATGTGACCGGTGTAGTAAGGCCAGGAGATGTATCGGCAGAAAACACCATATACTCATCACAGATTGCTGACCTTATAGTGGATGTAGACGGTGAGCTGGGAGATATAAAAGATAGAAGAGGAATTCTCACAAGAATTCTGGATCTATTATTTTAAGATTTCCGATGGTGTTTCAAGTCGTAAAAAAACGCTATCTTAAACTTGTAAAGAAAATCAATTTTTGTTAAAATATAATTCAAGGAGGAATTGATATGCCAAGTATTAATTATAATCCGGCCGGTATCATAGCACTTCAAAATTTTAACCTTGCCCAGAACAATCTGAGTAAAACCCAGTCACAGATTGCAACAGGGAAAAGAGTACAATCAGCACAGGATGACCCTGCAGCCCTTGCTACTTCTCAGAGACTTACTGCACAGAAAAATGGTGTGGGAGTAGGTATTGAAAACAGTAAAGCGGCTGACAAATTGCTTTCCACAGCAGACAAAGCCCTTTCAAACATGCAGGATATTCTTCAGAGCATGAGACAGCTTGCAGTCAAGGCATCAAATGATGCCACAACCGATGCAGACCGTTTGAATTATCAGAAGCAGGTTGATGACTATAGAAGAGAACTGGATAGAATTGCAAGAGATACCAGATATAAAGAAAGACACCTGTTAAACGGTGATATAAAAAACAGTGTCGCATCAAAAGATGCAGCAGGAACAATTCTTACAAATATTGCTGTAAATGAATCTTCACTTCAGGGAGTAAGCGGAGGAGCTACCAGTTTGATACAGGATATAGGAACAGGAAGTGTAACTGTTGATAAAACTCAAAATAGTTATGACGTTACTTTCCAGATAAAGCTGGTTGCCAACGGCCTGAGTGTTGATGCACAGATATTTGCTTCTGATGCCATAGGTAACTATGGTGCATCAGCCCTGACTACAATAGCAAATGTAAATGCCTCCGGCGGACAGGATGTAAATCTGACCAGTTATTATGCAAATTCAGGACTTACATTCCATCTCAATCAGGTAGACGCCAGTACAGACACAGGTAAAACAGCTGTACTGCGTATTACATCACATGATGCAGGTGTAATAGAAGATAAATCCATTGCTTTTCAGATAGGAGCCAATGCCGGTGAAGAAATGCTTATAGGTGTCGGTGATATGAGTTCCTATGGATTACGGATTACCCAGCTTGACGTAAAAAGTTCTCTTTCGTCAAAAAACAGTGTCAGCATGATTGATGATGCCATAGACAGAATTACAAATGAACGATCCAAAATAGGTTCCATGCAGAACCGACTCCAGGTAAGTATTTCCAACAGTGAAACTTACAAGGCTAATCTTGAAGGCTCTCTGGCTCAGGAAGTAGATGTAAACTATGCAGAAGCAGTATTACAGCAAACAATAGACCAGGTGAAACAACAGGCATCACTTGCAATGCTGACCCAGGCCAATCAATCCCAGCAGGCAGTGCTCAGTCTGTTACAATAACCAATCGCTACAAACCGGTGAATAGTGAGTTTATAGAATGTGCTCACTATTCACCGGCTGAATAGTTTATAACAGATAATTTACCTGCTCCGGTAACTTGAACAACATCTTAAAGGTCAGGATTAATATTATGATATGCAGTCTCTGCTCATTTAACAACAGTCCCGGTGCCACTGCATGTGAGAGATGCGGGAAAAAATTTTTAGATAAAAAAACATTACAGGAAGTCTCTTCAGAGACTTCCCTGTCTGTTCCTGTAAAAACAGGAGAAATACAGATAGAAGAAAAACACAGAGGGAAAAAGGCTCTCATTCTGGTAGTAGAGGATAATTCCATCGTAAGGCTTATGGTTCAAACCATACTGAATGTAGAAGGTTACAGAATCATTGAAGCTACTGATGGTAGAAGCGGTATAAATAAAGCATTACAGGAGAAACCTGACCTTATATTGATGGATATATTGCTTCCCGGTTTGAACGGTGTAGATGCTATAGGTATATTGAAACGTGATCCGAAAACCAGACATATACCTGTAATAGCCATAAGCTGTCTTGACACAAAAAAAGATGTAATGAGTGCTATAGAGGCAGGGTGTAATGATTATGTAAAAAAACCTTTTACACCGGAATTACTTATTCAAAAAATACAAAAATTTCTACCAACTGATAGGCCGCAGTAAAATATCACCTCACGAAAGAACTGCAATCTTCGGGACAGAGTTATTACCATTTTCTTTTTCTGTAAAATAAGAATTTTCCATATCAATTTTACATTTACAGCAAATCCCATGGGATAGACTGGTATTTAACGGACAGGGCCCGCTCAGGGTAATATCATTCAGGAAAAAAGTACCACACCAGGAACACTGAAAAAACATAGTATACCTCCTGACTGTATTATCTTCTGAGTTAATTATAGATAATTATAGCCTAAAAGACAAGTAACAAAATACCGGTATACCATAAATACAATTGCTTATTACAAAAGGACTTCTTAAAATTGTCTCCATCTAAAGAAGGAGGAAAAAGAAGAATAAATAGTTCTATGAATAAAAAAATAGTTCTAATGGTGAGAATTTTTATCTTTCGGTTCTTTTATATGTTTTATATTATCTTTACTTTTTGTTATATTATTATCTTTCTTATCTTCAAAAAGGACTCTTATAGTTATTCTCCTGTTAGCCGGGCTGTCAGGTTTATCCGGATATTTTAAATCTTTATCGGCATTTCCTCTGATTTCGACTATTTTTTCAGGGTCAAAACCGGCCTCTTCCATTATTCTGCGGGCAGTATTGGCTCTATCAGACGACAATTCCCAGTTGGTATAGTTTGTTCCTCCTGAAATAAAAGGCCTGCTGTCTGTATGTCCTGCAATGATTATCTTATTATTAAGCCTGTTTAATTCTTTTGTAATAATAGTAAGAAGTTTTCTTGCCTTTGGTTTCATACTGGAATCCCCCAGTTCGAAGAAATAAGTTCCTTCCGGTTCCATCAGATCTATTACAGCAGAATCAGGATATACCTCTATTGTAACCTTATCCCTGATATTATTAAATTCCGGCAGGGAAGCAATTTTGACTTTTATCTCTTTAGCTACTGTTTCCATCAATTTCTTACTTTCTTCTTTCGGGTCAACAGTAGGAGAAGGTTCAGGAACTTCCGATGGAGTTTTTTCCGATACAACTCCTGTAGTTCCATAAGATACTTCAAGACTTTTTATAAATGCCTGTTCAAAAGCTTTCGGATTGGTCATATACAAACCGGGATTGTTAAAATAAAATTCAACAGCTTTCTTGGCCTCTTCACTCTGTCCGAGAATCCAGAGTACAATAAACAGTGCCATCATAGCAGTCACAAAATCGGCATAAGCCACTTTCCAGGCTCCTCCGTGGTGGCCGCCATGACCTTTTTTCTTTTTTTTAACTATGATTATTGGCTGTTCTTTAGACATGATGACACCTTATTCTGATTTAGCAGCACCTCTCAGTGCTTTACAGGCTTCTTCCACTTCTTTAAAACCGGGTCTGTAATCACTGAATATAGATCTTCTTGAGAATTCCACTGAAACTGCTGCAGTATTACCTTTTGAAAAAGCAATAAGACCATGTTTTATACAGGCCATGTACTGAAGCTCTAACTGTCCCTGTATTCCGAGATTATTCGCCAGAGGACCTACAAAACCATATGCAAGCAGAACGCCCAGAAAGGTACCTACAAGAGCTGAAGCTACATGATGTCCTACCACTTCTGCACCTTCAGACATATGTCCCATTGTTATAATTATTCCAAGAACTGCAGCAACAATACCCAGACCTGGAAGTGCGTCTGCTACACCCTGAAGTATAGCAGAAAATTTATGTGCTTCTTCTTCTTTTATTTCAATACTCAATTCCATAAGTTCTTCTAATTCATGAGGTCCTGCTCCTCCTACAAGCATCTTCATAGAATCACAGAGAAAATCAACTGCTTCCCTGTTGGCAGATACAGAAGGATATTTCTGAAAAAGAGCGCTTTTTTCCGGTTCTTCTGCATGACCTTCAAGGGCTAGCAAACCATCTTTACGTCCCAGGTCAAAAAGTTCAAAAAGTATCTTTAAAAGATCTAAAAAAGTACCTTTTGTAACAGGTTTCCCAATAAATATATTTTTAATTTTATTTGCAAGAGCAACAAGAAGAACACCGGGAGTACCTACAATAACTCCTCCTATAGCAGCACCTCCGATTGTTATATATTCATTTGGTTGAAATAAAGTCAACAGGTGCCCCTTTACCATGAGAAAGCCTCCGATTACAGAAGCAATGACCACAACCAGTCCTATTATAGCTACCATTAATTCAGTGCTCCTCTCTTCATGTTGAAACCTGAATATTTATTATTTGCCGAAATTATATCATAAATGACATGGATTTTCCAGTTAAAAATTTCTAAGAATGCAGGATGATTGCGTTTTTTTACGACAGGTAAATTCACCTTTACTGAAAATTATAGTTAA
>CAYSLJ010000187.1:0-13495 GCA_964431735.1 uncultured Synergistia bacterium
ACGCGTCACGATATAGACTGTAAATATGATGGAGTTATTTTTTCACAGACCCTTACTGTTCACTTAAATTCTAATAAGTTATAAAATATATTATATTTATGCTCAACTCAGTAACTGTTATATTATCACAGGTACCGGAAAATAGCAATTCATCTTTATACAATTGAAGGATTTTCAGGAAAAACTAAAGAATTATATATTATAAAAAAATATTACTGAAGTGAGCATAAATAATTAAAATATATAGGAATGAAAATTCCTGTGAAACTAGTATATCGTTTCATTAAAACATTTACATTTGAATAATATAAAAGACGTTGATTTATTTGCATTATTTACACATTCTATATATAAGTATTTTTGCAAAACGTTATACTAGGTAGAGAGTTTATGTTTAATTTCAATTCTCAACCCTGAACCCTCAACTTTAAACAGCTCGTCCAGTGTTGAAGAGTGAAGATGTTGTAACAAATATTAATGCTCAACTATATAGGAGAGATATTACGGAGGAGATTATGAAGCCACTACAGGTTCTTTATCTTGTAGACTCTCATCTGGATTCTTTACAAATTCAATCAATCCTTTTTGAAGGGGGAATTCCGTCGGAAATAACCACTGTAGATAATGAACAGGCCTTTATCACTGCTATTGAAAAAAATAATTTTGATATTATCTTTACTGATTACATAATCCCTCCTTTTGACGGCATGTCTGCCCTCGGCATTGCTACTGAAAAATGTCCCCATATACCTGTTATATTTATAACAGATACATTCGGAGAAGAATTTGCAGTGGAAATACTTCATCATGGTGCAGTTGATTATATTCTGAAAAATTCAATTAAAAGGATTGTTCCTGCTGTTAAGAGGGCATTGAAAATAACAGAAGAAAGAAAAAAATTAAAAGAAGCAGAAGAAATGATAAAAAAAGAAAGGGAACTTCTTCGGACAATTACTTATAATATAGGAGCAGGAGTTGCTATTATTTCTAAAGATTATAAAACATTATGGGCAAATGATTTTTTGAAAAAGAAATTCGGAGATGTAGAAAATAAATGCTGTTTTATGAGCTATAATAAAAGAAGTGACGTATGTCCTGATTGCGGTGTAAAAGAGGTATTGGAACATGGCAAAGAAGTATCAATCCATGAACAGAAAGGACTGGATATAAATGGCAATTTAATATGGTCGCGGATTATAGCAACACCTTTTAAAAATAACAGAGGAGAAGTTGTTTCAGCACTTGAAATAGTACTTCCCATTACAGAGAAAAAAATAGCAGAAGAAGCCCTGAGGGAAAGTGAAGAAAGATTCAGAAATATTATTGAAAATACGAGTAACTGGATATGGGAATATGATAAAGACGGATTTTTTACCTATTCAAATTCCAGAGTCAAAAATATTCTGGGTTATGAGCCAGAAGAAATACTTGGGAAAAAAGCTATTGATTTTGTGGCCGGAAACTATGAGAAAACAGAATTTTCCGGTTTATTTCCGTCAGAAGCTGTCATGAAACACAGAAATGGCTCTGTAATTGAACTGGAAACAAAAATAATACCCTTTTATAATGAATATGGAACGTTAATAAAAGGGTATCATGCTATTTCTGTTGATATTACGGAACGTAAAAATATGGAAAGAAAAAGTAAAAAAATTAATGAAGAGCTGGAAGACAGGGTTATAGACAGAACAATTCAGCTTGCAGTTCTTAACAGGGAATTAAAGAATAACATAGAAGAAAGAAAAAAAATAGAGAAAGAACTGGTAATAGCAAGAAATATAGCAGAAAGTGCAAGTATAGCAAAAAGTGATTTTATTGCCAGTATGAGTCATGAACTCAGAACACCCCTTAATTCTATACTTGGTTATGCCCAGTTGTTTCTTAATGATGACTCTTTTGTGGAAGAGCACAGAAGAGGTATTAATATTATTTTAAAAAGCGGAAATCATTTACTGGGATTGATAAATGATGTAATGGATATGGCAAAAATCGAAGGAGAAAATATGAAACTCTCTGAAACACCATTTAATCTGCCGGTTATGCTTGATTTTGTCAGGAGTGTAATAGAAGTAAATACAACGAAAAAGGATCTGTTATTCTTCTGTGATTATTCTTCTTTATTACCTGATATTGTTAGAGGTGATGAAAAAAGATTAAGCCAGATACTGATGAATCTTCTGAGCAATGCAGTGAAATTTACAGAAAAAGGACATATAAGGTTAAAAGTAGATAAAGATGAAGGGAAGATAGTATTTTCTGTAGATGATACTGGAGTCGGAATACCTGAGGATAAGTTAAAAGATATATTTCAGCCTTTTAAGCAGATTACACCGATGCTTAAAAAGACCGACGGTACAGGCCTTGGTCTTTCTATAAGCAGGAAACTGGTAAGACTTATGGGAGGAGAACTTTATGTAGAGAGTTGTTTTGGAAAAGGCAGCAAATTCTGGTTTTCTCTTGATTTACCTGAAGTATCTGTAATAGAAACAGGTAAATTAAGCGATACTGCTACAATCTCAGGATATAAAGGAAATAAAAAAAGAATTTTAGTTGTAGATGATAAAGACTGGAACAGGGAAGTTATAATAGAATTTCTTACAGGTAAAGGTTTTGAAGTGGAAGAAGCTGCCAGCGGGCTTCAATGTATGAGTAAAATGAACAGTTTTAAACCAGATTTGATCTTTATGGATATTATAATGCCTGATATGGATGGTTTTGAAACCACGCAAAAAATAAAGAACATGACTGAATATAAAGATATAAAGATTATAGCTTTATCTGCAACCAGTCGTGAAGAATGGCATGATGATAGAGTGATGTTGTTTGATGCTTTTATCAGCAAACCTTTTTTCAGTCAATCTCTTCTGAATGTAATAAAAGAAATTTTTGGACTGGAATGGATTTATATAGAAGAAGAACATAATTATATACCGGATGATAAGGAAGTTATTCTGATTCCTCCCTTCGAAACTATGGAAACTCTTTATAATTATATAAAAGACGGTAATATTAAAAGCTTCAATACAGAGCTTGCCAGGGTAAATAGTAAAGGTAATAAATATGAAGCTTTTTATTATAATTTGAAAGACCTTTCTGATAATTTTGAAGTGGAAAGACTGTTAAAATTACTTGAAAAATATATAGAAAAGGAAAAACCTTATGGAAACTGAAATTATTTCCAGATCGAAGATATTGATAGTAGATGATCAGCCGGCAAACCTGAGTATTCTTTTTGATTGTCTTGATAGTTTAAATGCCACTGTTTTACTTGCTCAGACAGGTAAGAGAGCTATTGAACTTGTCAGGAGAGAAGAACCTGATATTATTATACTTGATATTGTAATGCCTGAAATGGACGGATATCAGGTATGTACTGTATTAAAGGAACAGGAAAAAATCAGAGACATTCCTGTTATATTTATGAGTGCTCTTTCTGATACTGAAAATATCCTTAAAGGTTTTGACGCGGGAGGTGTTGATTATATAACAAAACCTATTCATTATCAGGAAGCAGTAGCAAGGATTTCTACCCATCTGAAACTCAGATATATGGAAGAAGAAAGAATAAAAATGAAAGAAAAACTTAAAGAAAAGGAAAAACTGGAAAGCCTTACTCTTATGGCAGGAGGTATAGCTCATAATTATAATAATATTCTTACAGGTATTCTTGGTTATGCAGAATTTGCACTTATTGAACTGCCGCCTGATTCCCGTGTAAGGGACTCTATTCAGGAAGTTATAAAATCAGGCCGCCGCGCTGCAGAGATTACTAAAGAAATATTTCTGTATGCCGAAGGAGGCAATTTTGTAATGGGAGATACAGATCTGACTGTAATGATTAAACAGATAGAAGGTATTCTCGGATTATCTGTTCCCGGAAACTGTAGACTGATATATGATCTGTCTTATGATATACCTTTTATTTATGGTAATTCTACTATTATAAGCCATATGTTAATAAATCTTATGGCAAATGCTTCTGATGCAATAGGGAATAGAAACGGCACTATTACTTTAAGGACAGGTGTTAAGGAATGTTCTGAAGATTATCTTTCAACATGTTATGTGAGTAAAAATCTTTCTCCAGGATTCTATGTATTTCTGGAGGTAGAAGATAATGGCTGTGGTATAAAAGAAGATGTTAAACATAGAATATTTGAACCATTTTTTACTACCAGGCTTGAAGGTAGAGGCCTCGGACTTGCCTCTGTTTATGGTATTATGAAGATTCATAAAGGAACTATTACGGTTCAAAGTGAGGAGGGGGAGGGAACTGCTATGACATTGCTGTTTCCTGCGTTAAAGTGACAGGTGATGTGTGATGCGTATTTCAGGGCGTTTTATAAAACGCCCCTACACACGACTTACCGGCGAGATTCCCCCGTTTTTATAAGCCATAAAAATAATAGAAAGATCCCTTCTGGCTTTATAAAAATCAGAATAAGGTTTTCTGTGGTCTTTTCTTCTCTCGTTAATGGCAGAGATAAAATCTGCAGCCAGCCCTTTATTACCTGTCAGATCAAAAGGATCGGGAATATAAAGATTTGTCAGCTTTTCTGATTTTATATAAATATAAAGACCATTGCTTTCAAAGGTAATTGTACCTTTATCTCCGTAAATATAAGATGTCTGAAAAACTCCCAGAGGAAGGCTTTTTGTGTTCCATGAGTAAATAAGTTTTGCAGCAACATCATTTTTATAGGTGAGATGCAGAATGGAAGATCGTTCCTGTTCATCTTCTTTATATCCTGGAAATTCTGATTTTATATCTACCGGCATATCATCTACGATGTCTGACAGAAGTGACACAAAATGGATTCCTCCTTCAAGAAGAGAACCGTATTTACTGCGCCAGTCCGCAGATTTTTGAGTAAAAGCTTTTTTGATTGAAAGGGATTTTATATTGCCGATATATGGCAATAGTTCTTTTATTTTTTTCAGTGATGGTTTGTAATAGTAATTTTCTGCCACCATAAGAAAAGGATTTTTCTGTTTCCTTAACACTTCTTCTATCTCCGAAATTTCTTCTTCCGAAATACACATGGGTTTTTCTACAAGAACATCTTTACCTGTTTCCAGAGATTTGATTATCTGATCTTTATGAAATTCAGGAGGAGAACATATTACTACACCGTCTATATTAGAATCGTTAAGCACTTCATCAAAACTATTAAAAACGCCGTTTCCTCCTGATTTTTTGTTAAGCCTTTCCGCTTCTTCTTTAATTATACTGTAGAAATAAAAATTAACTTTTCCTGATAATTTTTTTACATGGCTTTGAGCTATATGGCCGCAGCCTATGATACAGATGTTTTTCATAATAATCGTAATGTGTAATGCGTAATGCGTGATGGGTAATAGGTTATATAAATTGAGAGAGTTGAAGGTTGAGAGTTTAAAATTATGCCCTCAACTATAAACTCTACTCACTCTTCACTTTTACTCTTCACTTTTCACCATTCACATAACTTCACCTTTCACTATAATATCTGCTACTCTTAAAGCATTTGCAGTAATTGTCAGACTTGGATTTACTCCTGCAGATGTGGGCATAAAACTTCCGTCCAGAACATATAAATTTTTAATACCATGGAATCTGCAGTTTTTATCAAGGACACTTGTGTCCGGGTTATCTCCGAAACGAAGGGTTCCTACTGCATGAGAAAAGCTGTCTATATACATTACATTCGGTATAAGTCCACCTGATTTACTCAATATTTTTTTTGCCCTATCTACAAGATAATCTCTTCTCTGACAGTCAGCTTTACTGTATTGATGTTCTACTTTTATCAGAGGAAGTCCGTACCTGTCTGATTTTTCTGAAAGAGTAATTCTGTTTCTTTCGTCAGGGTCGTCTTCTGCTATACAGAGAAGATTTTGTATATAACCTGCCATAGTGGCTGCTGCAGTTTTCAGTCCCAGAGGAGCAAAATGTCTGAGAACCACCGCAGGCGGTGTGTAAATGTCCTGTATAATACCTGTTGCGCTGTTCATTTTATCCCTCAAGTCTTCATAAAAATCTGTAATACAGAGCTGTTTGTGAAATACTTGTTGAGGATTTGTTTTAAACGGAAATACATAACTTACCACTGCATTACAGTGTCTCATCAGGTATTTTCCTGCAAGAGAATAATTTTCATATTTTTTGAGATCCGATCTCAGAATTATTGCTCCGCTGTCTATAGTTCCGGCACTTAAAATGAATGTTTTTGCTGAGAGAGTGAAGGTTTTATTCGACTTTTTATCTATACATTCTATTACTTTTATTTCACCGTTATCCTCTATAACTTTATTTACTATAACCCCTGTTCTCAGTTCCAGATTAAATTCCTTTGCTTTTGTGATGAGTGTTGCCGTCGCATCATTTTTTGCACCTATTTTACATGGGAAACCGTCACATGTGTTACATTTGATACAGAGAGGTCTTTCTTTATTTGCAAAATTAATGGTCATAGGTAATTTAAACGGTTTATATCCCAGATTTTCTGCAGCTCTGTATATTCTCTGCGAAGGAGGTGAGAGTTCTATCTGTTTGAATGGATATGGAGCAGACCTTGCCGGCTCACAGGGATCTTTACCATCTTCACCGTATACTTCAAGCACTTCTTCCGCTTTTGTATAATATGGCTCAAAATCGTTATATTTTACAGGCCAGGAATGAAAATCGTGTTCTCTCATCCTCATGACTGCACCGCCGTAAAATACGGAAGCTCCTCCAACTACCTCATTATGGTACAGTTCTTTAAATATTTTATCTTTATATTGTTTTACCAGAAGGGGACTTTCACCTTTATATCTTTTATCGACAAGGATTTCTTTCGGATCCCAGTCTTTATCGTCTCCTTTTATATAATCTCCTCTTTCAAGTATAAGAGTTTTAAAACCGGCTTTTGACAGGGTATAGGCTGCTGAAGCGCCGCCGAAACCGCTTCCTGTGATAATTACATCGTAGTCTGTTGAATTCATATAGTCCTTTCATAATGTGACCTTTTCCATGGACAGGTAATGTATTAATAACTCAAATTATCAAAATGTAGTGTAAAAGTCAATAATTAAATTTTATATATAGAAAATATTTTTTGGAGTTTCCTTTCATTGCATGAACATTTCGAACAGGCATTGTGTATAAATCAGGAAATAAACAAATTCAGGGATAATTGAAAAAATAATTATTGAGGTGAGTATAAATAATGCATATTTTATTCTCGTGACGCGTAACGCGTAACGCGTGACGGGAGGATGCAATTTATTACATGCTCATGCTCAGGTCAGTAAGTGAAAAAACTGTTATTATATGCTTACAGTCATGGTGGCAGGATTTTTTCCTCTGTTATTGAATATGAAACAGATTATTATGTCACGAAATCTCCGAGCTGTTTTTTTCTAAGGTTTTTTGTTTAAACTATGGAAAATAGCCGCAGGGTCTGACGAGAAATTGTCATGCCTCCCGTTACCGGAAAGGAGAATTTATATGAAATTTACTACCAGACAGATGGTTTTAATGTCCCTTCTTGCTGCAATTAACGGAGTCTTAGAAATTACCATAGGAAATTATTTTCATGGTCTTCAATTTTATTTTACAGGTAATGTAATGATTGGTTTTAATTGTATAGTTTATATAACGGGGAAACAGGCTGTACCTATAAGAGGAAGTATTATTATAATAGGTTTTATAAGTGCTGTTATTAAATTCCTTTTCGGGTGGAATATAAATGCCGCTTTTGCTATATTTATAGAAGCTATATTAATGGAGCTTGTTATGAATATTACAGGTTTCAATATAGCAGGAACAGTGCTGGGAGCAGTAGCTGCAAATATATGGGCTTTATGCCAGAAGCTTATAGTGGTTGGTCTCATTGGCGGAGAGGGTTTTTTTGTTGCCCTCAGAATTCTTACTGATAAAGCATCTGTTTTTTTTAATATCGATAAAAGTTGTGTCTTTTTACTTTTCTTAATTATAATAATTTTTTATTCGCTATGGGGAGTCCTTTTCGGGGCCATAGGATGGAAAGTCACAGGAAGATTAAGAGCTTAAAATTACTTCTGTAAAGTCATCACGTACTACGTATATAAGGATGTTTTACCCCGCGTCACGCGTCACGCGTCACGCGTCACGATATATAAGGAGTTGTTTTTATGAAAATGACAAAAAAAGAGCGAATAATTGCCGCTCTTAATAAGGAAAAAACAGACAGAATTCCTGCAAGTTTCTGGAGACATTTCTACGAATATGAAACAGATGCAGAAAGTCTGGCCCGTATAATGGTAGATTATCAGAAACAAATGGACTGGGATTTTATCAAGGTAAATTTCAGAGAAAGCTATCATGATGAAGTATGGGGAACGAAATATGAATTTTACAGGGATGGTGTGACAAAGCCGAAGCAATTATATTATCCTGTAAAAACAACGGATGATTATAATCATATAACGGTTATTGACCCTCTCGACAGTCCTGTTCTCAGAGAACAGCTTGATGCTATGCATCTTATTAATAAATCTATGGGCAGGGAATTGTTTTTTGTAATGACTGTTTTTACTCCCTTTGCCGTTATTTTAAAGCTCGTAAAGAATATTGACGTTTTAATGGATCATGTAAAGAATCATAAGGATATTATTCATAGAGTATTGAACAATATAACATGTACCTTTGAAAAATTTATGGAAGAAGCTCTTAACACCGGGGTTTCAGGTGTGTTTTATGCAACGCGGTACTGGGCAAGTGCTGATTATTTTACAGAGGAACAATTCAATGAATTCTGTCGTCCTTATGATATGAGATTACTCAAAATTGTAAAAGACTGTCCTTTTAATATACTTCATGTATGTAAAAGTAATAATATGCTTCAGAAACTGGCCGATTATCCTGTTCACGGTTTTCACTGGGATTCATGTGATAAAACAAATATGTCTCTTAAAGATGGTAAGGATCTTTTGAAGGGCATTGTTATGGGAGGGATAAATCAGAGAACTACTATAGTTAAAAGTTCTTCCACTGATTGTGTCAGAGAGGCAGAGCAATCTTATTCCGCTACAGGCGGAAGGGGATGGATCCTTGGAGCAGGCTGTACTTACCCCGTTTCAGCTCCTGTTGAGAATCTGAAAGCCCTGAGAGAGTGGGGGCTGTGAAATAGTGAGTAGTGAGTAGAAAAGTCACTTTATGACTCACTACTCACTACTCAATTCACGACTCACTACCAGTTATAAAATTTATCCAGTACTACAGGCAACTGTTTTTTCCACCAGTATTCATGATGATCACATGGTGCAGGCCATACATCGTACCAGTGCCTTATATTTTTGGCACTTAACAGATGATGGAAATGGTCGTTATCACCTTTACATATATCATTTTCTCCGCAGAACATCCAGAGGAGAGATGAGTTGTTATACATATGGTAAAACCATGGATCTGACAGACCTGGTATATAATCTACAGGGTTATTTAAATATACGTTTGTATCATAGTAACCTTCGAGATATTGCCTTATGTCAAAGAGGCCTGACATAGAAACTGCCAGTTGAAAACAATCGGGATGTTTCAGGAATAAATTGGTTACATTATATCCTCCAAAGCTTGCTCCCATACATCCTACAAAGGGATTGTGAGTCATATTTCTCACAAACGGTACAAGTTCATTTACTATATATCCTTCATAACCATTAGCCCAGTTCATTCTGTCAGCCGGGTGTATGTCTCTGTTATACCAGCTTTCCTGATTGATTGAATCTATGGCAAAGAATTGCATGTTTCCGTTTTCAATCCAGGGAGCTGCATCTTCCTGAAGTCTGTAGTAGTCTATTTCTCCATGTTTACCGCCACAGGTAGGGAAATAAATCATAGCAGGACCCCAGCTACCTATGCGAAGCACGCCCATGTTCATGCCTACTCTGTGACTGTACCAATCGTAATATTGAACTTCCATAATAATAATTTTCTCCTTTCAAAAACAATCTGGAAAATTTATCTGGTTATTATAATTTATTTTTTTTTTCAGATCAAGGTATTTCCTTACATTGTAATGCCCCATTTCTTTAACATTTTTTTTACCACCGCTTTTATTTCTTCCTGTGAAATACCGGCTTCCCTCATTTCTGCAACAGTAGATTTTAATTCCTGTCTCTGTTCCTCTGTAAGCTGGCTCATTAATTTTCTTTTTTGAGATTGATTATCCTGTCTCTGTGATGATGTAATTCCCCAGTCTTTTAACATGCTTTTAACAACGGTTCTTATTTCTTCCCATGAAGCTCCATCGTTTTTCATTGCTTCAAGAGTAAATTTTAATTCTTTTTTTTGTTCATCTGTCAGGTTATCCATCCATGTTCTTCTTTGAGATTGGTTACTGTTCTGTAGTGTAATGCCCTGGTTTTTTATAAGCTCTTTAACAGCAGATTTGATTTCTTCCTGTGAAGCTCCGGCTCTTTTCATTTCCTCTATTTTAGCTTTTATTATCTGTTTTTGTTCATCCGTAAGGTTTCCTCGAAAATCTCTTCCAGAGGATTGATTATTCCTGTTTTCCGGTTTAATACCCCAGCTTTTAAAAAGCTCTTTAACGGCAGATTTGATTTCTTCCTGTGAAGCTCCTGCCGATTTCATTTCCTCTACTTTAGCTTTTACTTGCTGTTTCTGTTCTTCTTTAAGACGGGAATTCATTTGACCCTGATTTAAGGTCCCCGGTATATTATCTTCACTCATAGCCGGCTTTGATAAAAATATACAGAATATTATTAATAATATATACAGAAAATATTTCTTTTTCATAAAAACCTCCTCATAAAATTTATTTTATTTGGTTATAAAATCCTATTAATCTTATAATCCTGTAAATCCTGGTTCTGACATTTTAGAGATTTGTCAGTCAACCAGGTGTATTTCATAACTTATTAGAGTGAAAAGTGAAAAGAATAAGACGTTAATTACTATTTATTACTTACCCCTTCTTAATTATGGATTGTTGTGAAACTAACTATATATAATTTTCACTGATTATAGCATGAAAAATAAAAATTTGCTAAATTGCAATTTTTCTGGCATAATATTTGCTTGTTCTTAAATTCGTAATAAAAATATTTTCAGGAGGTTTTTTTATGAAAAAAAATACTTTTATAATTTTATGTGCATTCTTTCTTTATTTTATCAGTTCAGGTGTAGTTTCACAGGAAAATACCTTTAACGGTAAATGGTATACCAATGTTGGACTCATGACTATAAAAGTGGAGGGAAGCTATACATCAGGTACTTTTGGAACCGATGCAGGTAAGTTTAACGGGATTGTTTCCGATGATGGTCAAAATCTTCATGGAAATTGGTTTGTATCCCCATCTCTAGGCCCGGGTTTTAATGCAGGAAGGTTTACAATGCAACTTTCAGATGACGGTAATAGTTTTACAGGAAGAACATGGCATGGTAACAATGAGGATGAGCGTAATTTGATTGCCAGAAGGGTTCTGGAAACATCGGATAATTTTTCCGGCATGTGGGATACAGACCGGGGAATTTTAATTATGACAGTACAGAATAATCAGGTTTCAGGTAATTATGAAAAAAATAGTGGAAGAATAGAAGGAACTCTGTCACAGGACGGAAACACTATTGAAGGTACCTGGTCACAGGCACCTTCATATAAAGCTCCGAAAAATTCAGGGAAATTTGTATTTTCCATCTCAGATGATTACACGGAGTTCAAGTGTAAACAATGGGAAGGTGACGCATCGGGAGATCCTGATGATACATGGAAAGGGAAGAAACTGGAAGATATTTAGGAATTGTCAGGAAATAACTACATCTTAATTATGATTTATATCGTGACGCGTCACGCGTCACGCGTGACGCGAGGATAATAGCCGTTTTAATAATTTGCCAGGGTTATTTCTTTATAGTCCCTTGGCATGAAAAATAATGACGAAATATCTGATATATAAAACGTGAGATGTGAATGTTGAAAAGTGAATAGAATAAGATTACTATTCACTTTTCACTACTAACATTTATAATCAGATAGGTGACAACTAAGTACCGCTCCAGGTAAATAAGTATCCGATAATATATAAAAAGTGAGAAGTGAAAAGTGAGAAGTGAAAAGTGAAAATTCACTTCTCACCTCTCACCTCTCACTAAATAATTTATAAATGGATACTAACTTATCTGCTTTTGTACTAAGGAACATAAGCTAATAGCTCTTTGAGCCTTACATAATTTTATTCAACTATGTTAAGAAATTATAATCTTTAAAAAAAGTGTAAAATTATAGTTATTATAACATATAATAATTATATTTCTCCATAAACATGGATTTATAGAAGTTTCTTTTTTTAATTCCAGAAATCTAACTGTTCTTCAAAGGAATTGTTCCCCCGGGGATCATCCATTTTAAATACGACTTTACCAATTATTTTTATGTCTTTGTGTTTTTCAATAATATGGCCTTTTACAGAATAGAATATCATTTCCCCTGAAGAAAGAATTTTTAATTTTTTTATAACCGGATTTACCCAGTTTTTACATATAATTGCTACTATCTCTCCGTTCTCATATTGTTCATATTCTTTTATAAAGAGTAACATTCCGGGAGTTATGCCATATTCAATCATAGAATCTCCTATGGCGGGAATGATAAGGTCAAAATCAATATTCCATTCAGCAGGAATACTTATGGAATTACAGAGAGTTTTCATCTGATTACTCCTGATTATGCAAAATTAAAACTAGAAGATCAGAACATCTTCTAGTTTTTACTGTTATTATATTATAATTCTCTATATTAAAGTGTTTTCCTGCCCCTAAACTCCTTCTTACTCAATCTATATATATTTCTTTATATATGGCTTCTTTTTCTGTGCATTACCCGTCACAGGAGCATATATGTATTATTTACGCTCAGGGCTGCAAGAAAAACAACTCCGGCAAATTGTTGGAACAATAAGTACCCTCCCGTCGCGCGTGACGCTTTACGCATCACGATATAAATTATAACTATGATGTAATTATTTTCAGACAGTTCCTTAGAGCCTATCCGAAAAGTCATCAAATACCTTCCGGTGTGTGAGGCTCTTCCGAAAAATCTATAATCCTCTTGCAAAAAAACTCTTATTACAGACTGCTACGATATTACATTTGTTTAATTTATAAATTACTGTTAATACGGTATATATTTTTCTCCAGAGCCTCACCCACCGGAAGGGTGTAGAATAAATATTACTTTTCGGATAGGTTCTTAGTACCGCAACAGGTAAATTGGTACCCAAAAATATGGAACACGCTCCTGTCCCTGTCCGGGCTCTGGAGGAAAAGATATGCCGTATTAAAAGAGAGTTGTAAATTATATAGACGCAAAATATTAACAGTCTGCAAAACCAGTTTGCCACGCAACAGGATCATATTTCCGGACGAGTCCGGTCAGGGACAGGTTTTAGAAATGGGTATGAACTTATCTGGAACGGTAATTACTGACCTGAGCATAAGCATTTAATAAAGGTCTTCCTCCCGTCACGCGTT
>CAYSLJ010000188.1:0-13481 GCA_964431735.1 uncultured Synergistia bacterium
AGGGACAGGAGCGTGTTCCATATTTTTTGGGTACCAATTTACCTGTTACGGTACTAAGTACCGCAAGAAAAACAATTCCGGCAAATTGTTAGAACGATTAGTATCCTCGCGTCACACGTCACGCGTTACGCGTTACGATATATTTCCTGACAGCTCCTTGTTTCACAGTATTTCTCATTCAAATAATAATACTGACGGAATATCCGGATTGTTTAAACGGAGAAGTTCATAGCCAATTCCGGAAATTCCCTGAAAAAAACCGGGTGTAAAATCAGTCTCATAACCTGTATTGAACATACCATTCTTTTTTACTCCAGATAATACCCGGTATGTTTTCAATAAAGCTTCTCTTTTTAAATCACTCCTGTCAAGTTTAATACCTGCAGTTAACAGAATATCTACAAGTCCCATATTCCCGCAGCATAGATGGTCACAGGTTTTTGATTCTTTAATGGTTTTATTTATGGCTATATCAATATCTCTTCTTATAGAGTCATTATCAAGAACACCCAGCCCGCCAATCCTTCCCAGGCCAATTCCGGGGGCACCATGACACCACGATGTTTTAAACTTTTTCTCTTCATGCATATCTTCAGTTTCTCTCAAGTCTGACCAGTTATCGTAATCTTTTGAATAGAGCGTGTTTTCATATAATATTGCTTCTCTGGCAGCTTCCAGTAAATCTTTCTCTTCTGAACAGGTATAAAGACGAAGTAATGCATAAACTATACCGGCAGCTCCATGAGAAAAGCCTGATAATGAAAGATTTCCGGGGATCTTCCATGTTTTATAACCGGAAGAACTTTTTACCCTGTTTCCCAGAAGATGTTTCCCGCACTTTTTTGCTATTTCCAGAATTTCAACTTCATGTATTTCATCATAGAGTTTAAGTAAGCTCAGTATAGCTCCGGCTACTCCGCCTGTAACATCAAATTGTCTGTCATATTTTATCAAATCATTTATCAATAAAGATACTATTTTAGCTGTTTCAAGAAGTTCCGATACTCCGAGAAACCGGCTCACAGATACAAGACTGTATACGATAGAACCAAGACCGACCACACAGCCTGTACCGTTTTCCAGAATTTTTTCCTTCAATGTATTATCTTTATTCATATCTTTAATATCTCTGCATGTGCCTTCTATGGCAGACAGAGCAAGGTTCCGGAATTTACTATTTCCCGTAACATGTGCAATGGCTGAAAGGAAAAGGGAAATACCGCAACATCCGCTGAAAAGGGTATAGCCTGCCGGTCTTAATTGTAATATTTCCGCTGCCGGAATATATTCATATCCAATCCATATTACTTCTCCCGATTCAGATTTAATAGCAAGTTCCTCAAGTTTTTCTGCAAGCATCAGAGCCTGTCTGAATACTTCCTCTTTAATTTCAACATAAGATACGTCTGTTCTATCATTTTCAATGATTATATCGGCAGTTTTTTTATCTGTCTCTTCGTATAATATTGCTCTTATAAAAGAAACCTGACTTTTCAGATCTTCTTCCCCTGAGCCTTTTAAACAGGATATAATATGATTATAAGCCGGTTCTCTGAACAGGCTTTCTATTGTTTTTCCATCAGACAGAACCAGGCAATTTCTGTCTGAATAGCCGGTAAATACAGGAATATCGAGTCCCTGAAGATTACTTATTTCGGATTTTATAAGAGAATATAATTCTTTTTGTTCAAATTTTAAGATGGCTCTTGTAAGAACATCCAGTTCAATACTGAATAAAATAGCATCTCTCAGAAAATCCGGCATTAACAGTTTTTTTAACAACTGATCATAGATCCTTGTAGCACGGTATATAAAACGAAATTTTTTACCCTTCAGTTTATTCAGCACGCTATGAGATGAAAGAAGATACTCTCTATGTTCCATAAGAAGCATATATATTTCCTTAAATCCCCGGACTATATGCTCAATATATTTAAAAGGCAGAAGAAACTCACCGTCAAGAACAGGCAGATTAAACGTATTCCGAAATATCTCTCTTTCAATTACTACATTTCTATCAATAAATTTTTCTCTTCCCCTGTGAATAGAATTTTTTTGACTGGTTGGACCTGAAATTCCTCCTATATCATAGGCTTTTTCTCCCTGTAATATCCATGAAGGTAAAAGACCTGATTTCAGAACTGATCTGGATATTTTATTATCTGCCATAGTAATGGCTCTATCATTATATTTTTTATTATTCAGTACTGTTTCTGCCTGCATCAGTGTTTCTAAATCTATAAATACAGGATATTCTCCTGAAGCGATAATATTTTCACAGTGGCAGTCATTTCCACCCATGAGATACATAATACACAGAAGATGCCCTGTCCTTGTATAATAACCGGTTACTTCTTCTTTGTTTTTACAGGGTAAGCACTCCACAAACTCTACCCATCCGTAATCTTTTCTGTTAATTATTTTAAGTGTTTTAAATTTCAATGATATATGTTGGTTGAACCATGAAAGTAAATCAAAATAAATAATCTCTGTAGAAAGGTCTTTCGGTTTGTAGATCAATTTTAATCCTGAAGAGAAGGTAAGAGCTATTACTGACCTGCCTTTGTTATGTGTGTCAGAAATACCTGACTTTACATTGACAAGCTTTCCCGGTTCTTCACCTTTACAGAAAACTCTGGAAATTTCAGGTAAGTCTTCTTCCAATCTCCGGAAAAATTCTCCCGTCCCTTCTATCCATAATGTTACACACATAGAAACAAAACGTGCCAGTACCGGATATTCCTTGAAGAAATTTATAAAAGAAGTGTTAAATAAGTCTTCTGTAAAACTATTATAATATTCCGGGTTTGTTCTCCTGTTAAGCCTGTCAAGATAAAGTTCGTAAGGAGATTGTTTGCCTGTGCAGTATATTATATATTCATAATACAATGTTTCGGAACATAAATTACTCAATAACATGAGGAGATTATGTTCAAAGATGCTGTGACTTTCTTCACCGGCCAGATGATAACTTCTGCCTGTTCTGTGTATCAGCTCTTCTCTGGCTATTAAGACAGAGGGATAAAGAATTTCCTGAAATGGAACAGGATTTTTGCCTTTCCCTTTATAACCATGAAAAGTGTATTTTTTTCGTGAAACATCTTCTACTTTATTGATAATTTTTTCGAATATCTCTGTCCACTCCGGCAGATTTTCATTTAAACAAATTTTCCCCAGAATTTTTCTTGCTGAATTTAAATCTAAATTATCAAGAGAGAGCCGTTTATCAAAAATCTCAGGATCTCCTTTTGCTACGACTTCATGCCATTTATTTATATAACTATCAATGAGTTTATTATTATGGTCATCTTCCGGAACAAAAGAGCCATTTATACGTTCATTCAGGAAAACAGTTTTTTCTATAAGATCAATTGAATCTTTTAATTTAAATTTCAATCTTGTACCTCAGATTATATCACATTTATCTCCACGAATATAAAATTATTACTCTGGAAATTATTCCAGAGTAATATAAAATTATAATTTCATTACCGGTTCTTAGCAGGCAGTTACTGTTCCGAAAGTAATTGTAGCACCGATACCCATTGTCCCGCCGGCAACTTCTTCTAATTGAGCATCACTGAGGTCTTTACCGTAATCTGCCGGATTTGCAGGAAGAACAAAATAATGTTTTCCTTTTGTTTCCTGTAAAACTTCAACATGAATATCATCGGGAAGTTTTGCTCCATATGCCTCGCCAAGATGTTTTTTAGGGTCTTTCAGAAATTCCTCTTTAAATTTTGAGTCTTTCCAGATTTTCTGGATTAATGCACTGTGCTTGTCTGGTTTCATAATATTACCTTTCTCCTCTCCTTAGTTTTTTTGGCATTCCTGTAGGAATTTTGCTTACATTCCTATAGGAATTTTACTTACATATAATTCAACAGTAATTTTAATTTTTCCTTCTAAAAAAATAAAAAAATAAAAAAAATAAAAAAGTGTTAAAAAGTGTTAAAAATCGTTAAAAGGTGTTGAAAAGTGTTAAAAAGTGTTAAGAACAGCATTCAATATTACGAAAGCTGTCTTTTCGCCAGATCCTTGAAGGGGCCTTCTACATTTATGAGGTCTTTATATTTGCCCGTCTGCACTATAGTTCCTTCTTTTACTACATAAATTTTATCTGCATTTATTATGGTGCTTAATCTGTGGGCAATAACAATTCTTGTGGCATTTAATTTATTGAGGCTTTCTGTAACAATGGCCTGGGTAGTATTATCAAGGGCACTTGTAGCTTCATCAAATATTATTATCTTTGGCTTCCTTGCTATGGCTCTTGCGATAAGAAGTCTCTGTTTCTGGCCTCCGGAGAAGGTTTCTCCTCCTTCTGACACCATTGTATGCATACCCATGGGCATGGCTTTTATGTCATCTTCAATACCTGCAAGTCTTGCCGCTTCCCAGGCATCTTCCATTGTAAGAAGTGATGAGCCGATAATATTATAATAAATTTCCCCTGCCATTACTTTACTGTTTTGAATAACGACACCTATCTGACTCCTCAGGGAAGCAAGGTCAAGTCCTGCAAGGTTCTGTTCATCATAATAAATAGCTCCTTCCGCAGGGGTTTCAAAACCAAGAAGAAGTCTTAAAATAGTCGATTTACCTGCGCCGGAAGGCCCTACAAAGGCTATGAATTCACCGGGATTTACATTAAAAGATACATCTTTTAATATATGAGGGCCGCCTTTTTTATATTTAAAGGTTAAATGATGTACGTCAATTTTTCCTGATAATTCACCTGCTTCCAGTTTGTTCTCATCTATCTCCGGAGGAGTTTCAAATATAGGTTTTATTCTTTCAAATACAGGCACTATGTTTATAAGTAAAGCTATAGATAAACCGAGCTGCATCATTGCCGATATAAAAGCGGTAAAAGCTGCATTGAAAGCTATAAAGCTACCTGTTGATAACGTAGAGCCTTCCAATCGATTTGATGGCTCGTATATTACAAAAGAAAAAAGAGCTATCCCTGTAATGATTGGTAATATAGAATTAACTGTTGTAAGAAAGTTTTGAATAAGTCCTATTTTAAAAGAATATCGTTTCTGCTTGCTGAAATATTCCGCCCATTTTGTAAAGGCCAGTGTATGGGCACCTGATACCCTGAGTTTTGATATGCCGTTTATTAACTGAAATACAAAACCTGACAGTTTTCCGCTTATTTTCTGGAGTTCTCTCTGATAATTGAGCTGCTGATAACTTGTAAGGACTATGATTATTATCAGAATAATGGAAATTATCGTTGCAACAATAGAAAGACTGCTGTCATAATAAAAGAGGAGAATAAAGTTGAACAGTGCGTAAATAGCCCCCAGAAGTGACGGAAGAGCAAGTCCGCTGAATAACTGACCTGATATATAATCTATTCCCAGTGATCTTGATGCAAGATCTCCAGAAGAAAACTGTCTGAAAAAAGAACATGGCAGTGAAAGTATTCTATCCCATATGGCAGCCTGTATCGGTATTTTCATCTTCGTTTCTATACGAATGAGGCAGATACTCTGCAGTATCTGAAATAATGTAACAGAAATGGAACCGATGAGAATTCCGATAATAATCTGTCCGAGCTGATTATATGCCGCATCGGGAATAACATAAGTGAACAGAAGGCCTGTTGCAAAGGGAACTATGAGTCCTAAAAGCCCTACTGCAACACTTATGAGAAGAAACACTTTAAAGTCACTTATAGCCCACTGAAAGCCAAATTTGATAACTTCAAGAGGGCTGATGGCTCTGGCAGGGAAAGGCCTGTAAAACACATAACCAAAAGGTATGAGTTTTTCTGCCACTTCTTTTGTTACTTTTTCTCTTCTGTTATTTTCCGGATCTATCATTTCATATGTATTGGAAGATAGAGGCATAATTGCTACAGGATTATTACTATCCTTTAGAAAACTGAGAAAAGATACGCATTCATCATGCCACCATCTATCATGGAGGCATACCTTTCTGTATCTTACTTTTGATGCCCTGGCAATAGCAGTTAAAGGATTTATCAATTTTTTATTTTCCTGAGACAATAACGGTTTTTGAAACTGTATACCTTCTTTTTTTCCTATTATTTTACAGGCAGTAAAAAGACTGTCTTCTCCTTCTCTGGTTCCATAATCTCTTTTTTCAGATTTCATAATTGAAGCAAGTCCCGATACTGCCTGTGTGAAAAATAAAACCTCACTTGCTTCCTTTTTTTCAAGTTCTTCTCTTTCGTCTATCTTTTTTTCAACCAGTCTTATTTTCAGAAATTCTATTACATTACTGTGAAATTTCTGAAGAAACTTGAGCTCTCTGTCTTCTAAAACCTTGTTTTCCGTAGTAAATGTCTTTAATATGGAATCCTCTTCAGCCTGCCACCATATGTTTTTGGTAACAGGGAAGAATTGTTCCGCTTTTACATAAGGTAAATCTTGAAATCCCCGCATGGAAAAAGAACCTTTCAGGTTTTTACCCCATAAAACCCTGTCAAAAGATAAGATATTTTCTCCTTTCTTTACATCTATTTCTTCATCGGGAACAAGTAATTTAAACTTTTTCTGTACCTGTTTTAGATAGACAATTCCCTTTGACAGAGTTTCCATCCATATATCAACATAAGCAGCCAGTAAATCCTTTTTACAGTCATTTATGTTAATCTTTAAAACCTTTGTACCTGTTTCTCCTACTGCAAGAATACCAAAATCTTCCACCGGTTGAAAACCAAAAAACACTCCGTCTTTTTCTACTGTACAGATATAATTTCTCGTGCCGATAATTTCGTTGTCTTTAAGATAAACTGAGTAAATATTAACTCTGTTTTCCCTGACAATCCAGGCATGGGACGGATCGTCTAACATGAAAGGGTTATTCCCGCCAAGTTCTATTAATTCGGTAAGTCGTGAGTCGTGAGTCGTGAGTTGAGGAATATCAGTATTATCCTTGTTATCATTATTTATTATATCATTATTATCTTTACCCATGTTTATTTCTCCGTTATAATCGTGACGCGTAACGCGTGATGCGTGATGCGTGATGCGTGATGCGTATTTTGTCGGTACCGGGCGACCACAGGGGGGCACCCCTACGACTCACTTTTCACTACTTTAATACATTTTAATAAGCCTGTTATAAGGCCCTTCAATATCTTTCAACTGTTCATGAGTTCCTCTCTGGACTACTTTGCCTCTTTCCAGCACGATAATTTCATCACAATCTCTTATGGTACTCAGTCTGTGTGCTATTATTATACAGGTACAGCCTCTTCTCCTCAGAGCTTTGTCTATATTTTCTTCCGTAACAGGATCCAGAGCACTTGTAGCTTCATCAAGTACCATTACTGTAGGATTGGATGCAAGAGCTCTGGCTATTTCAAGTCTCTGTGCCTGACCTCCGCTGAAATTTCTTCCTCCTTCTTCTACCATACTTTCATAACCTGCTTCTCTTGCCGTTATTTCATCGTGAATCGAAGCATCTTTTGCTGCCTGCACTATATTTGTTTCATTCATCATATTATCCCACATGGTAATATTTTCTTTTATTGTTCCTTCATATAGCATAATACTCTGGTCAACCATTGAAATACTGTTACTTATAACTTTTCTTGGTATTTCTTTTACAGCTTTTCCATCAAAGAAAATTTCTCCTGTCCATGGTTGATAGAGACCTGTAATCAATCTGCTTATAGTTGATTTCCCGCTTCCTGATGTACCTACCAGGGCAACTCTTGAACCGGCTTTCATATTAAGACTGAAATTTTCGATTAATGGAGGTTCAAGAGGGCTGTATCCAAAGGTTATATCTTTTAATTCTACTTTACCACGCAGTTTTCTGGCTATATCTTCTTCTGTGTCAACTTTTACCTTTTCACTTATACCGGGATCAGTCCTGTAACTCAATACATCATCAACTCTGGTCATATCTCCTTCTACTTCCTGAAGTGTAGATCCGAGATTTACCAGTTTATTGACAGGATCCATGAAAAATCCCATTAAACTCTGATAGGCTACAAGGGCTCCGACTGTCATATGACCATTTATAACACACATACCTCCTATACCGAGAATGGCCAGTGTATTAAGAGAAGTAAGGAATGTTGGTATAACAGAGAGAAATTGTGTATATACATTTACCTTCTGTTCTGTGTTTGTTAATTTTGTAAGATATCCTGACCATCTTGTATAAAAATCAGCTTCAGTTCCGCTTGCTTTAAGAGTTTCAATCATGGTAAGTCCTGAAATTGATGTGCCGAGAAGTTTTCCTCTTTCCTGAAGGAGTTTTAGATTTCCATCTTTTCTCTGTCTGGATATAAGCTGCAGAAATACAATATTCAGCAAAGCAATGATTATGCCTATGATTGTAAGCGAAACATTGTAGCTGAAAAGTAGTATCAGATAAAAGAGAATCATGATAAGATTAAGTATATTCGTGGCCAGTTGCTTTGAAAGTAACTGGGCGAATCTATCGTTTATAGCAACCCTTGAACTTATATCACCGGCAAAACGCTGTGTGAAAAATTCGACAGGTAATCGGAGTATGTGCCAGAAAAATTTACTTGAAGTGCTCAGAGAAAGTTTTGTTTCCATCCTGAGCAAATAATATTGTTGAAACCATGTAAGCACTGCCCTGACAAACCCTGTTATAATCATTCCTGTAATCAGAGGCCATATAAAGTAATCCATCCTGTTTACAAGAATATTGTCAATGAACATTTTCGTAAATATTGGTATAACCATACCGGGTAAAACAAGGGCAAGTCCGGTAAATACAGCGTACAGAAGACCTGTTTCGGAACCTTTCAGTCTTTCCAGTAATCCTTTATAAAGACTTCTTCTGGTTCCTCCTTTTTTAAAGTCAGGCCCCGGTTCGAAGGTAAGAACAACACCTGTATAGGCTTCATTGAATTCCTGCAACGAAACTTTTCTTGGCCCTGTAGATGGATCATTTAAATATACACAGTTTTTTCCGAAACCTTCTACAACAAGAAAATGATTGAAATTCCAGAAGACTATTGCAGGAAGTTCTATGTCCTTCAGTTCTTCTGTTTCATATCTGTAACCCTTTGCTGTAAATCCATAGGTTCTGGCTGCTTTTAATATATTTGAAGCTTTACTTCCGTCTCTGGATATACCGCAATCTATTCGTAATTGTTCAAGTGGGATTATTCTGCCGTAATAAGCCAGTATAATGGCAAGGGATGCAGCACCGCATTCTACTGCTTCCATCTGAAGTACTGTAGGTGTTTTTATTCTTCCTTTCATAAACATATAATCTCCAGATTATTTAACAGAAGGAAATATTACAGATATTGGGCTTATCTGTTTTATTATGATCGATGCATCACATAGAGTACCGCTGGTTATTTTTAAATCCGGTTCCTTTCTGGATGACCACTGATAACCGCTTTTACTGAGCGGGTTACTCTGCAGTGATATCCTGGCCACAAACGTAGCCATAGTCCTGCCCATAAAATAGTCAGTCAGTTGTTCATTATCCAGAATAGCTGCAATACGTGTTCTGGTACTGGGATAATGACTTATATAGGTTATTTTTCCCCTTACGAAGCCAAAATCTTCCTTTTTTACCGTAGAAGGAGAAACCTGAACATCCATTCCTAACTGAATTGTCTTTGCATCATTATCTGATATAAATATGACAGCTTCAAGAGGGACATTCTCACGTTCCATTGTTGCTATTGTTGTACCTTTTTGTACGTAATCATCATTATTTATTCTTATACTTGTTATTATGCCTTTTTCAGGGCTTTTTATCTCAGAGTAAAAGGCTATTTCTTCTTCAACTGTTTTTATCTTTCTTTCCATCTCTTTTATTTGCTCACTGTTTTTTTTCTCTGTTTCTTTTTTATATTCTTCCAGTTCCTTTTTTGCGGAGATAAGTTCATATTCCATTTCAGGATTTACCACTCTGGCGAGGATCTGATTTTTTTCTACAATATCATTTAATTTTACCTCTACTTCTTTTACTATGCCGTCGTTCATAGCAACCATTTCACGGAGACCTCCCTGTGCAACAAGGATTCCTGAACCGCTTACTATTACAGGAAGATGAGCTGTAAATGCCCATATAAGAGATGTAATTATTATGAGCCCTGTAGCTAAAAGTGCTATCCACCCTTTTCTATCTGTAATGATTATGAGTTGATCTAACTGTTCCGGCGATGAAAGTTTGGCCAGAGCTTTCTCACGGAAAATAGTGTCCTGTGGCATATATATTCTCCTTTCCCGGGTGTTGAGTTTATCTTTCTAAATTTTATATGAAAATGATGAAGTTTTATGCTTCACTGTCTATTCATTTTCATATTAGTTAATTTTAACGAAAAATGAGAATCTGTTACTCCCGTCTCGCGTTATGATTCTCATATAAATTAATCAGGAAGTTTTATTTCGTTTCCTTCTGAGACACCTGTCAGTATTTCTATCATTACATCATCACTTATACCTGTTGTAACTTCCACATCTTTGAGGGTTTTCTTTTCCGATACAAGTGTTATATAATTTTTATTATCTTTCTTCCATACTGCCTGTACCGGTATCTGAAGAACATCTTTTCTTGTATCTACAAAGATATCTGCATCGACACTCATTCCCGGATATAATAATTCATAACGGGTTTTCCCATGAGGTAATTCTTTTTCTGCAATTTTATCGAGTAACACTTTGATTTTAGTATTGAATGTCGGTATCTGCTGGACCTGAACTGCCTGTGGTGCTACATCGGTTATAAGTCCTTTTATATTGATCTGTTTATATGCCGCAGCATGTATTTTTACAGTCTGATTTTTCCTTATCTTTCCCACATCTGCTTCATCTATATTTGCTTCAGCATAAATTTCACCGAGATCTGCAATAGTCATCAACACAGTGCCTCCTGCAGTTGATACCTGTGAGGCCACTACATCTCCTACGTTTACAGGTCTATTAATAATTATGCCGTTTACAGGAGAAGGTATTTTTGTCTTTGACAGATTATCAAAATCCTGTTTTCTCTGGGCTTCTGCTTTACTTAAATTTGCTTCCGAGTTTTTAATATCCGCTGCTTTCATACCTACCTGCTGATTGTTAACAATCTCCAGTTGCAGATTGGCCTCTGCTGCTTTTAAGTCTTTCATCGCAGTATCAACTGCTCTTTTTTTATCTGCAATATTATTTTTTGTCTGGTCTATTTGAGTCTGAAGATCTTTTTTTGCTTTTTCTACCTGTACCCTTGCAATAGCGATATCTTCTTCCCAGCTTCCTTCTACAGTTTTATCATAGTCTTCTTTTGCGCTTTCATAGGCAGCTTTTGCCTGAAGGTAGTCGTTTTCCGCGCTGTCTACATCTTTTTTGGCTACATAGTATTTTTCATAAAGGGTTTTCTGCCTTTCAAATTGTATACTTTTATAGTTCATATCTGCTTCTCTGGACTGTACTGTTGCCAGTTTCTGTGCTATATCCTGTTTCCTTGAACCTGCAAGGGTTTTGTCCAGATTTTTTTGCTGTTGCTCCAGTGCTGTTTTATATTGTTCTATTTGAGCCTGTCCCAGTTTTTTCGCTTCTTCAATCTGCTGAATTGATTGATTGTAAGTTAATTTTGCTTTTTCCAGAGCAATTCTTTTTGTTTCTATTGTTACACCGTTATTATCTGCCGTATAATTTCTATCGAGTTCCGCTTTTTCCAGGAGAGCAATACTGCTTTTATATGCTGCATCTGATTGCAGGTAAGACTGTTTTTGCTGTTGGTCATCAATTATGGCAATTATAGTTCCTTTTGAAACGCTATCTCCTCTTTTATAGGGTAATGTGATGATTTTCCCTGATATTTCTGATTTTATGTCTATCTGAGTAGATGCTTTAATAGTGCCTGTAGTATTCACAATAACTTCCATAGTGTCTTTTTTTACTTTAACTGTTTTCCAGTTTTTCATGGATTCTTTTTGTTTTTGCATACTATTGTACTTAGAAAAAGCACATAACCCTATTATTATTAGTATTATTATGATTATAATGTTTCTATATTTCTTCATGGCAGTTCCTCTCCTGTGGCTTTTTTGAATTTGGCGAGACTTATCTGATAATCATATCTGGCAGTTATTAAATTAATCACAGCTTTACTGTAGTCGTCCTGCCTGTTCAGTATATCCTGAAATGAGCCCACTCCGCTCGTATATTTTCCTTCTGCAAGTTCCATGTTAAATTTTGCCTGTTCTACCTGTATTTTATTCAGTTCTATTTTGGCCATATTTGTTTCGAGATCATTGTAAGCAGTTGTTACATCGGAAATTATTGTTCTCTTCTGTTTTTCTTTATCTGACTCATACTGGGCTCTTGTAGCTTCCGCACTTTCAACCTGTGCTTTAGTATTGAAGCCATCAAAAATAGGGAAGTTTACCTGGCCATAAACAGAATAATACTTATCAGGGCTGAGATACGAGTCAGTTGCATAATTATAACTTACGCCCAGTGTTACATTTGGTAATCTCTGAATTTTTGCTCCTGTTATTACTCTGTCCTGATATTCTATCTGGGCATTGTATTTTTTTATCTCAGGCCTCTGCTCAATGGCATCAGCCAGTGCCTGTTCCATTGAGGATTTCTTTTTCAATTCATAAATTTCTTCTGCAATATCTATATTTTTATCCACAGGCAGACCTGTGTCGATTTTAAGCTGAGCCATTTTATTTTTTATATCATTTTGAGCGGTCAGAAGATCAACTTTTGCCTGGGTTACATTGACTTCTGCCGTAAATACATCTGATTTCGGCGAAAGACCGACCTGAAAATTTTCATTTGCCTTATCCAGGTATTTGAGTGAATTGTCAAGAAGGGTTTCTCTAAAATTCAATATGTCTTTCGCCTTTGCAGCATTGAAATAATCCTGTGCTATTGTAAGAGCAAGATTGTTGGAAGATTCTTTGAGAGCATATTCATACTGCTCTATCTGAGCTTTATATTGTTTGTACTGGTAAAGGCCTTTGAATGTATCAAAAACAGTCTGGCTTACAGAAACAGTACTGGAATAGTCGTCAATAGGGGCTGCCGGGAAATATATGCCGCTCACAATAGTACCGTTACCCTGATTTGATTTTTGATATGTACCGGTGTATTTTAGATTCGGCAAATAAGTTGCCAGAGCCTGGGTTTTTGAACTTTCTGCCACTTTTATATCCTGTCTTGCTCTTATTACGGAAGGATTGTTATCCATAGCCATATTTATACAATCCTTAAGAGTAAATTTCTCGGATTCTTCTGCCAGAATGTTATTAGAAGTTATAAGGAGCAGTATAAATAGAAATAGCAAAAATTTTTTATTCATAACCGAATTAATTCAACCTGAGAAGAAAAATCTCCTTTCATTTCACGATTGTAATTTTTTATCAGACTCTGATATATTATAGTTAGTTTTATAACTATCCATAAATAATGACCTCGTAATGCGTGATGCGCCGGGATTAAACCCATCACGCGGAGGCTGTCTCAAAAATATGACTAAATAGACATATATAATAATTTAGA
>CAYSLJ010000189.1:0-13314 GCA_964431735.1 uncultured Synergistia bacterium
ATTAACTATAATTTTCAGTAAAGGTGAATTTACCTGTCGTAAAAAAACGCAATCGATTTTTCTATTAAATGATATTTTATATTGACATTTTATCTATTAAATCATATATTTAAAAAAGCTTATTATGTAGATAGAAAGGCCTTTTATATATGAGTTCAAAAAGACTGAATATTATGGCCAATATATTAATTTTTATTCTTATAGCGGTCCTTTTTATCTGGCTTCTTTCTTATATAAAACGTGTGGTTTTCATGATAATTGCTTCCATATTCCTGGCCTATCTGTTGAAACCTCCAGTGGATTTTCTCTGTCTTTACGGTTTAAATATAAAAAAATGGGGTAAAAAATGTGAAACTAAAGGATTGCCGAGAACTGTTTCAATACTTATAATTTATATGATTTTAATATTTATAATCATATTCTTTTTATCTTTTGCTCTTCCTAAAATAAATTATGAAGCGGTAAAATTTATCAACAACTTTCCCGGTATAATTGCATCTCTTCAGAAGAATATAGAGGCACTGAATAAATGGATGAAGCCCAGAGTTTCCCCGGGTATACAGGATTATATCAATCAGAGTCTTTTGAAAAGCCTTGAAGAAGTGGCCAATTCCCTGATGAATCTTGCCAAACAGAGTTTTACTTTCATAGGAGCCATATTTTCCACCATTGCAACCATATTTATAGTGCCTCTTCTTGCATTTTTATTTTTAAAGGATTCTGATGTTTATAAAGACTGGTTTTTATCTATATTCCCTCTGGCCTGGAGAAAAGAACTGCTGGAAATTTTGAATAAAATAGATGATGGTCTGGGAGGATTTATAAGAGGGCAAATACTCGTATGTATATGTATAGGAATATCTATAGTGATTGCTCTTTATGCGTGGCATATAGATTATGCTCTTTTAATAGGTACAATAGCAGGAATACTTAATATTATACCTTTTGCAGGGCCAATTCTCGGCTCTATTCCGGCTATGCTTCTGGCTCTGGCCAAATCGCCTCTTACTGCTCTTGGGGTAATTGTAACATTTCTTGCAATTCATGAAATAGAAAAGCAGCTTATATCTCCTGCTCTGGTAGGGCACAGTGTAGGTATTCCCACACTGATTGTACTTGTTTCAATTCTGGCAGGCCTGGAACTTCTCGGAGTAATAGGATTACTTGTCGCAGTTCCTGCTGCCATAGCTCTGAAGGTAATTCTCAGTCATATTCATCAGCGATGGTCTCAGACATGGCCTGAACATAATCAGAATAACAGTGACGGAACAGGACATGTTGAGATATAAGAGTGAATGGTGAAGAGTGAAAAGAAAAGATTGCCCTTTACTCTTCACTTTTCACTGAAATTACTCTCTCCATATATACATTAATCTCGGATTTGTCGGTACAAGTGTTTTAATCTGCTCGTCAATTTTACTCTGAGGGTTTAAGTGTCTGGCTGTTTCAGAAAATAAATCAAAAAAAGTAATATTCTGCTTTATTTTAATCAGTTTTGCATCTTTAATGCCTGCCAGATCTCTCGCTGCATTGAATGCATCATCTAGATAGCCTATTTCGTCTACAAGACCTATATCCTTTGCCTGATGGGCTGTAAATATACGGGCATCAGATATTACTTTAAACTGTTCGTCTGTTATGTTTTTACGTCCCTCTCTCACCACTTTAAAAAATCTCTGACTCATTTCTCCGACCATTTTATTAAGTAATTCATTTTCTTCTTTTGTCATATCTCTTGTAGGAGAAGCAATATCTTTAAGTTTACCCGATTTAATGGTTACACTTTCCAGACCTATTTTAGTAAAAAGGCCTTCAATATTTGTAAATTCCATAATTACTCCAATGCTTCCCGTAAGGGTAGTGGGCTGGGCGAATATCTTCTGAGCAGGAGCAGATATGTAATATCCTCCAGAAGCTGCCAGATCTTGCATTGAAACTACTATGGGAATTTGTTTCTTTGCTTTAAACTTCATTATTTCATGGTGTATTTCATCACATTCCGTAATACCACCGCCGGGACTGTTTACTGATAAAACTATTGCTTTAATATTACTGTCTTCTTCTGCTTTAGCAAAAGCGTCTTTTATGGTTTCTAAAATACCTTTTTTATTGTAAAAAGGTGAATCGTCTGACTGTTCTAAAATAATGCCGTTTACCGATATGAGCAGTATTTTGTTTTTCGAATGTTTATCTCCGTGAACAAATTTTTCATTGCCTATAGGTGCTATGGTGCTCTGAGGGGGCTCTATCATATTTGCAGTGACTACAATACTTAAAACTATATTTACACCTGTACTCAACAATAAAAGTGCACCTAATATAATAGCCAGCCAGAACGTAATGGATTTTTTCTGTGATTTACGTTCCTCTTTTTTAGCTTCAATCACCGGTTCAGGTTTGAACTGACCTTCAGACTGAGGTTCGGGAGGATTTCCCGGCATATTAGTTTCATCCATAATTTAGTTCCTTCTTTCTAAAAGCTTTCATTGGCCGGATAGTCAGCAAAAATT
The DNA here is from genome assembly GCA_964431735.1 of uncultured Synergistia bacterium. Lineage (GTDB taxonomy): Bacteria > Vulcanimicrobiota > SpSt-956 > SpSt-956 > JAKJGF01 > CALARM01. Next base: position 2,511 of record CAYSLJ010000189.1, read on the forward strand.
ATCATGAACTTTTATTATAACAAAATCACAGGTAATATTCAATGATTGCGTTTGAAAATCAGATAAGACACGTAACGCGTGACGCGCCACGCGTTACGTGTCTTATAACTATCTCAGAACCGGCAGGATTCGTGATTCTCCTGAAGCCCATATATTTGACGGATAGCCCCTTAAAAATCGGTGAAGAGCTTTTTTGTCTTCCACGTGAGCCCATACTAAATTTGAAGCCCAGTCAATATCTTTACCTTCATAAAGGATACCTTCTACCATTTCTTTAATGATATTTTCTTTAATAAATCCGTATCTACAGGCATGGATCATTTCAGAACAGAATCTGGAACGATGATCATTAATTTCTACAAGTCTTTCCCTTTCAGGTTTTTTACCGTCAAAAAGAAATATATTGAAATATCCTCCCACACCTATATTATTTAAGGATGCTTCATTGACAGCATCTATAGCCGCAATTGTTCCTTCTATTCTGTCTACAGTGTTCTTTCTTTCTTCCAGAGTGAGATGATTGAAAAATCTGCTGAAAGAAACATTTGCCATATCAGAACCGGAACCCTGTGCAACGAAACCTGAAGGCACAGGTTCGTAAAAAGAATGACGCATGGAAAACAGGTATATTTGAAAACCTGCTGCAGTGTCGTAACCTGCTACTATGCCGGCATTGCCAAACACTGCTCCTGTTTGATCTGTTCCGGAAGAACCTGCTATTTCTTTCATGGCTTTTTCTATGATTTCTTTTGACTTTATTTTATATTCTCTACCGTCTTTTTTATATTCACCCTGAATAAAATCATCTGTAGTGAAGCCGACCATGTTTTTCAGACATTCATTTATATGGTCATGTTTTACCTCTGTTATCAGGTTGAATGTCAATTCTGCAATATCAGGTATGGTAAGGAATTTTTCCGGCGGGCCTCCTTCCAGTTCGATCTGTTTTTTATAAAGGTCAAGAATTTTTTCTCTTATTTTGAAGCGTAATTCATCACCTATACTTGACGTCCCCGTATTCCCGTAGGCAGCCACTATACCATATCGTTCTGTTATTTCCTCCGGTACTACAGGACGGATTTTATCTGCTCCGAATATTTTCATTCTGTCATCATTCCAGTGACGCTGTTCGTCACATATCATAATACCTGAATAATCGTTGAAGCGAATAGCATTTATTGAAGTCATACGAGAGAGTTCTCCTTTTTAAAAATATCATGAGAGCTGATGGTTATTTTTTCCCTGTCCATTTTATAATTTCTCAAACATTTGTCCAGTTCAGACAGGTCAGAAGCTTTTTCAAAGAGCATTTCTTCTCCTTTCTGCCATGGCAGATTTTCAAATATAACGGATGTAATTATTTTTAATGTATCTTCTTTAGTCAGTAAATTCTCTCTGCAGGCTCTTACTGTTTCAATACATATATGAGAAGAACTGTCTGAAATTTCTTTCATATGTTCTCCTTCCGAGGAAAGAAGGACAAGTCGAATATTTCCTCCTATCTGGCTGTAATGTTCCCAGGATTCTATTACTGCATTGAATACTGTTAATATTCCTTCTTCTTTGCCGATGCCTTTCCTTCTCTTCTCTACATTATATCTGTTAATAGTGTTTGCAAATTCACTTCCTCCTGCATATTTGCCGGCACCGAGACAATCAAAACCACAGGAATAAAAAGAGAGGACTCCATCCTGTTCCTTTATGCAGTAGGCATGAAAACCGTCTGATGCAACACCTGCAATGCAGGCTTCATTTGGTGGTATTACAAGAGTGGTATCCTGGGATTTTTCTTTCATATCTATTATATTTTCCACTCTTTTTTTGATTTTTTCCTGTTTTATCTGATAAACAGAACCATTTTTTCTGTAAGATTCTGCCGTAAAATCATCTCTGTTAAAACCAAAAAGGAATTTGAGTCTGTTATTAATTCTGCGGCCATGAACTTCCTGAAAAGCTTTAAGTACAATTCTTGCAAGCTCTTCTACCTTCAGGGCTCCGTAATTGCATGAAGAGAGATACTGTTCCATATATTTTTTTGCAATAAGATATACTTCATAATGAAATGGTGGATAACCGGTACCTCCTGTGAATAATTCGACTCCTGACTTTCTGACCTCTTCCGGAATACATGAATAAAGACTGTCTGAAAAAAAACTTTTACGATTCCGCAAAAACCAGCTCTCCTTATCAACACATATACAACCGGAATTCTGGTTAAAGCGCATAACACTGACTGTGGCCAAAAAAAACCCTCCTTAAATTTTAGATTGTAATAAAATCGTGATGGGCAATGAACAATGCTTTGCATGGATATTCATCACACATCACGTATCACGTATTACGCATCACGTATTACACATTAATATCTTTTTCTTCCGAAAAAATCTATAGATCTGTCTTTCTTTATTTTTGCTACCTGCTGTGCTCCTATTTTTCTCTCGCTGTAGCCTTTATAAGCTATCCATACAATAAATAGTATTATGAAAGAAGTTATTGCGACAGCCCAGAGCTTAATATCTTCTCCAAAAGTTCTGACAGGCTTTTCTATTGTCAAATTATATTTTCTTGAAAGCTCATCTATATCCTTTATATAAGGAGATTTATTATCAAGCTTTATCGATTGAGTAAACGCTTCCTGTGCTTCTTTGATCTTATCAGCCTGTAAATAGGCAAAGCCGAGAGCAAAAAGCAGTACAGGTTTGCTTTTGTTATAAAACATCATTCTATCGGTTTTATCTTTATAAAAGGTAATACATTGATCTATTTCTGCAGTTGTCTTTTTACTTAAATATTTGCAACTTTTAACATATATCTTATGGGCTTCCAGCAGATTTGCATCTTTTTTAATTATTTCAAGGGCTTCCTCTTTTGCTTTTTTATATCTTTTATTATCATAGTTATCCTTTGCCTTTCTCATAAGCTGACCGACACTATCGGCACAGGCAACGGAATATACTATGACCAGAAACAGTAACAGGATTTTCATTTTATTCATAAAATCATCTCCTCCCATATATTTTATATTATACTATACTATACTTTTGCACTTTTTCATAATTTCCCTGTTTTTACTGGCTTGATAGTAACAGTTTCCGGGTTTTAATTTATTTTTTTGATACCTCAAAATAAACCTGGTTTGTAATATTGAAAAATGGGAATTGATAGACCCTTTTTATGTCATTGATTTCAAGCTCATGACTGTCAAAAACTTCTTTCCATTGTAGAAATGGAAGGAAATTAAGAGGAATATTGACTGTCCATGACTCAAGATGATTCCCTATCCAGTCATGGGAGTAAAGTATAAATTTTTCAAGGAAGTTCGTATATACTTCTTCAATGATAATTATTTTCTTTTTTGTTACTCTTATTAACTCTTTCAGTGAATCAACGACATTCAGACAGTGGTGAAGCACGAAAACAGCAAGTGATGCATCAAAAGAATTATCTTCAAAAGGAAGTTTCCCTCCTTCATAATTTAAAAGAGGCAAATCGGTAAGATTATTATCAACCATATCAATTCCTACTATATTCATATTTGTATGTTTTGTAAGATGTTTTGTAAGTACCATATTACCACAGCCGTAATCAAGAAGAGAAGAGCAATTGCCTGTCGATTTGATTATATATTTACCAAGTCTCTCTGCCCGTAATTTTAAAATGGGGCCATAGAATAACTTCTGTAATAAAATTTTTTGTCTGACTAAAATATTCAACGCCTCCTGTAAATCAGTAAATATTCTTAAAAAATGTAATAAATCCTTCTGTATATAAAAATTAAGTTAAAAGTCCCCATTCCAGGCTTCTGTGAACTCTGATTATCATACCTGTTATCTGTGCAATAGTTTCAAAAACCTTCGGATAATCTTCAAGATATTTATAAAGCTCTTCACTTTCTATTGCAAGGACTCCGAGAAAACTGTTAATAAGTATTATGGGGCAGAGAACGGCACATTTTGTATTTTTTGAGAGTATCCCCGATGCAATTACATCTTCCGTATTTTTTATGATAACAGTTTTCCTGTTTAACATAATTTTTTCAATAACAGTATTTTTTATTGGTTTTTTTTCTGTCTCTTCGAAGCGTTCGCTTATTTCCGGGAAAGCAGTGAAAATCTGTATATGTTCTCCTGATTTATCCATAGTTATCACCCGTGCCGAATCGAAGGAAAGGGAAGTTCTGAGTTCTTCCATAATGTTCCTTAATTTTTGCTCTATAAATTCTCCGCCTGATGCCATTAAGATAGCTCTGTTCAGAAATTGAAATTCCTTGAGTTTTGCCGTAATTTTTTCTTCTTCTTCCATTCTGAAGGTTATATCTCTTATAACACATATTCTGCTCAGAATTTTATCTCCGTCAAATATTCTCGATCCGGTGACTTCCAGTTTAAGAGGTTTCCTGTCATGGGTAAAGGCTTCTACCTGAAGAGGAGGTAATTGCAATCTGGGATCTCCCTCCAGAGGGGCCCTGAAATATTGCATGGCTTTTATGGCACTTTCAGGAGGCAGAAAATTTACAAAATGTTTTCCTGTAAATATTTCTGCAGGGAGGCCGAATATTTTTTCCGCCTTTCTGGTTATATATGTAATAACGCCTTCTTTATCAAGTGTTAATATCAGATCATTTGCATTTTCAACCATAAGACGAAATATTTCCCCTGATTTTTTAAGTTCTTTCAGATTATCTTCGTCTTTAACCGGCTGTGTAACAAGTTCCCCTTTATAGATTTTCTGAAGTTCTTCTTTTATTTCCAGGGCAGTTTGAAATCTATCTTCCTTTTTTAGAGCCATAGCTTTAAGAATTATCTGTTCAAATCCTTTTGATACTTCATTGTTTAAGGAAGAAGGTTCGGGAAGAGGATCTTTTTTAGCAGTCAGTCTGTTTATAGAATCTGTTGGCAGGGTTCTGGTTATGAGATAATATATGGTTGCTCCCAGTGAGTATATGTCACTTAAGGGATCGGTTCCTTCAATACCATATTGCTCCGGAGGGGCAAAATGGGGTGTAACGCTCTGTGCTGCTACATGGGTTTTGACTTTATCTGATTTTAGCTTTGATATACCAAAATCTATAAGCATAATGTATCCCTTTTCAGAGAGCATAATATTCTCCGGTTTCAGGTCTCTGAATACGACAGGCTTGGAAGGGTGGGAGTGAAGATAGCCAAGAATATCACATAGTTGAAAGAACCAGTCCATTATTTGATCCTGTGATAAATAAGAAACGTTTTTTTCCACTATTTCATAAAGATTATTCCCTGAAATGTACTCCATTACGAGATAATACTTGCCTTCATACACAAAATAATCTTCCACCTTCGGAAGCTGTGGATGTTCCAGAGTAACAAGTATTTCTGCTTCAAATCGAAATTGTTTTGTTTTTTCTTCTATATTTATATCATCTCCGCATGTATCCAGCATCTCTTTAATGGCCCATTCTTTTTTTTTCAGCAGATCATCTGCCAGATAAATGCATCCGTATCCTCCTTCTCCTATTTTCTTTTTTATCTTATAACGTTCCCTGAGTATTATTCCTTCGGATAAAGCCATGAACATTACTCCTTTGCGTCAGAGTCAGCTTTTTTCGTGACCTGTAACGCGTCACTGGTCACGCGAGGATAATTGCTGATAAATTTTGTAATAAAAAAACAGCAAGTCTCTCTAAAATAAATTCTATGTTTAATAGAATATTTCCTTCACTTTCATATGTTTTCTCTATATTTATTGAAAATTGCGTTTAAAAATGACAGGTGATTTTACATACAAGGGAAAAAGAAATTTGTTATAGAATATTCAGAGTGAAAAGTGAAAGGTGAAAAGTGAATAAAATAAGACATTACCTGCCATTCACTATTCACTACTCACTATTCACTAATTACAGATTTATATGCATTAACTATAATTTTCAGTAAAGGTGAATTTACCTGTCGTAAAAAAACGCAATCTTTGTTGAAATTTTCTATCTTCAATCATTCATTTTATCTTTTTTATCTGGTATAATATGAATTTGATGAAGTGTTAAATAGTGAAGAGTGAAGGGTGAGTAGTATGGGCGAACACGGTTCGTCCGGTACCGGTGAAACCACGCATTACGTACCACGCGCCACCATTCTTAATATGAGGAGAAAAAAATTATGACCAATAAATTTTTGGATTTACTCGAAGGCGACGGAGTAGTTGTTTTCGACGGAGGAATGGGAACTGAGATTTACAAAAGAGGTATTTATATAAATAGATGTTTTGATGAATTGAATCTGTCCGGTCCGAATTTAATTCTTGAAATACATAAAGATTATATAAACAGCGGTTCTGATGTGATACAGACAAATACCTTCGGCTCAAATGTATATAAACTTAAAGCATATGGATTTTCTGATAAAGTAAAAACAATAAACTGTCATGGTGCAAAACTTGCAAAACAGGCAGCAGGTACATCGGCACTCGTAGCCGGTTCTATGGGACCTCTGGGGGTAAAGCTGGAACCATGGGGGAACGTATCTCTTGAAGATGCAAAAGTGGCTTTTAAAGAACAGGCTACGGGATTACTGGAAGGAGGAGTAGATCTCTTCATAATAGAAACTTTCTCTGACCTGGGAGAAATCCATCAGGCAATACTTGCTGTAAGAGAAATCTGCAGTCTCCCCATAATAGCTCAGATGACGATTGATGATCATGGAAACAGTCTTTTTGGAACCCCTCCTGAAGTATTTACTGCAAGGCTTGAAGAATGGGGTGCAGATGTAATAGGGATAAACTGTTCCCAGGGGCCCCAGGTAATGCTGGAGGTTCTGGAAAGAATGACTAAAATTACACATAAACCGATAAGTGTCCAGCCCAATGCAGGTGTTCCTGTAAGTGTAGAAGGTAGAAATATTTATCTCTGTTCCCCTGAATATATGGCGACTTATGCCAAACATTTTATATTAAGCGGTGCAAAAATAGTGGGTGGTTGCTGTGGAACTGCACCGGAACATATAAAGGCCATAAAAAAAGCTGTTATAGCTCTCAGACCGAAAAAAACTATCGGTAAGATAGAAAAGAAAGAAAAAGAAGAAAAAAAGATGACTCCTGTACCGGTAAAAGAGAAATCTGTTTTTGCCAGAAAAATCAGTGAAGGAGAGTTTGTTACATCGGTAGAATTGCTCCCTCCCAGGGGATATGATGCTCAGAATGTTCTGAATGCGGCGAAATATTTAAAAGAACAGGGAGTGGATGTAATAAATATACCTGATGGGCCGAGAGCAAGTGCAAGAATGTCTCCTCTCTGTCTTGCCGTACTTATTGAGCAGAAAACAGGTATAGAAACAGTGCTTCATTATTGCTGCAGGGACAGAAATCTCCTTGGTATGCAGGCAGATATACTGGGTGCCTATTCTCTTGGTCTCAGGAATATTCTCATAATAACGGGAGACCCGCCGAAAATGGGCAGCTATCCTGATGCAACTGCAGTATTTGATGTTGACTCTATAGGTCTTACAAGACTGGTTTCCTGTTTGAATCATGGTTATGATCTCGGAAAAACTTCTATAGAAAAACCTACAGGTTTTTTTACAGGAGTAGGTGTCGATCCCAGTGCCCTCGATCCTGATTATGAATTAAGGCGTTTTGAAGCAAAAGTAGAAGCAGGAGCAGAATTTGCCATAACTCAGCCAGTATTTGACGTAAGAGTTCTGGAAAAATTTATGAAAAAAATAGAACATTGTAAAATACCTGTAATTGCAGGTATATGGCCCTTTGCATCCTATCGTAATGCCCTTTTTATGCAGCATGAAGTTCCGGGAGTTACGGTTCCCGATGAAATTATAAAAAGGATGAAAGAGGCAGATGAAGAAGGAAGGGCAATGGAAGAAGGCCTTGCCATAGCGAGAGAGATTCTGAAAAATCTTATGCCGATTATTGACGGCGTTCAGGTCAGTGCACCTTTTGGAAAATATAAACTTGCCATGGATGTCATAAAGGCCGTAAAGGAATAGTATCATGCCGGTTGTGACTATATCAGTCATAGCCGGCTTAAATAACAATTTCAGGGAAATTGATCTGTTCTGTAAAATTACTATTGCTTATTTTCTATTGTCTATTTCTTATAAGTAATTATAATGATATAATAAGTCAGTGGTTATGTATATGACAGGGTATTTATAGTTTATTTCATAACGTTGTATAATTGTCGTAAGAAGGTGTAACAACCAATCACGAATCACGATTTATTTAAATTCTACTGACCTGAGCATAAGCATTTAATAAGTGTCTTCCTCCTGTCACGCGTTACGCGTTACGCGTCACGAGAAAAGATATGTATTATTTATGCTCGCCACAGTAATAAGTTATGAAATACACTTGTGCGTTACATGTTATGTGTCGTGATTTTTATAAGCAGGTAATAACGTATGTCATCTGGAAAAGTTTTAAATAGTAGATATGAAATTATTAAGTTAATAGCAATAGTAGATTTTATTAATATCTACAGTGCTTTTGACTATAGTACTGAAGAGAAGGTACTAATAAAGGAACTTTCTTATATATTCCTTGATCCTGTAATAAAAGAGGAAGTGGTAGGAGAGTTTAAAAAAGAAAGCAAAATTTATCTTAAGATTATTCATCCCAATCTGGCCCGTTATATAGATTATTTTGAACATATAGGCAAACTGTATATAATTATGGAACATTTTGAAGGGCAGAGTCTTAAAGACCTGGTGGAAGGATATGGTGGTTTTGTGGAACCGGAAAAGGTAATTTTATGGGGTATAAGCCTCTGCAATTTTTTGTCCTGTCTCCATGAGGCAAAGCCTGCATCGATTATATTCAAAAACCTCTCACCTGATAGTATCTTTCTGAAAAATGACGGAGAATTAAAACTTTTTAATCTGGGTATGCCTCCTATAAATAATATTTATAAAAGTACGACTAAAACCAGGAGTTTTCACAATTATTTTTCGTCACCCGATCAGTATAAAGGAAGAGTGGATATTAAATCTGATATTTATTCTCTCGGAGCAAACATGTATTATCTCCTTACCGGTTCTCTGCCTCCGGAGCCTTCAAAGCTTGCCACTACGAGAGAAATTATTCCTCCTCTCAGAAATTATAACAGAGAGATTTTATCCAATCTTGAAGATATAGTTTTAAAATCTATGTCTGTCGTAAGCAGTGACAGATATGACAGTACCGAAGATATGAAGAGAGAACTGAAGGGAGTTTACTTTAATATAATAGAGTTAAGAGAATCTGAAGAAGCGAGAACCAGAGAACAGAAACAGGAAGTTATGCCTGTTTATAAGAAAGATGATTTTTTGAAAAAGTTTCTTGATGTCAGAACTGTCATAGATACCGGTTCTGAGAAAGAGGAGAGACTCAGAAGATTCGATAAAATTTCTTCTGACATAAAAACGATAAAAGAGAAAAAGATGCTGGCAGATAAATATAATCCTTCAACAGAGGTTCTGAAAGGAGAAGTGGTTTTTCATGGCGAAACTCCTGAACCTGAACGGAAATTAAAGACACTTCTTGAACAGAAGAAGGAGGAAAGGAAAAGACGATCCACTCTGATGCTGGAGAAAGTTACGTCATCCATTTCTTCCGAAGACGGTGCCACTATTTCATATATATATAACATACAGAATGAAGATCCGAAAAAGACACCTGTCGAATCTAAAAAAAGCGACATGGCAAAAAATACAATATTGAAAGAAAGATATAAAATTCTGGATATTATAAGTATTACACCTCTGAGTGTAAATTACATGGGCTATGATATAAAAACAAATAACTATCTTTTTATAAAAGAACTGACCGATACCTTCAGGGATCTTGCCACCAAGCATCAGGCTATAGCACAGTTTAAGATGGAGGCGAAAATCCTTTTCAAACTCGTACATCCAAATTTGCCGAGATATCAGGATTATTTTGATTATGAGTATAAAAGATATCTGATTATGGAATATATAGATGGAAAGAATTTAGAGATAATTGTAAATGAAACTCCAGGATTTATAGAGCAGAAACAGGTAATAAAATGGGGCATGGAATTATGTGATGTGCTGTCTTACCTGCATAATATGAAACCTGAACCCATAATTTTCAGGAATTTAAGACCTGATAATATTATCCTGTCAAAAACAGGACTTCTCAAACTTATGGATTTCGGTATATCCAAATTCTTTCAGGCTGACAGACAGACTCTGGAAGTAGCAAAAATAATTAATCCTCATTTCTCTCCCTTTGAGCAGTACAGCGGTCGGACAGATGTAAGAACTGATATATATTCACTTGGAGCAGTCATGTATTTTCTTGCAACAGGAGCAAAACCGGCAGATGCAATAGATATAAGTATGGAAACAAAGGTGTTGAAATCGTGCAGAGTATTTAATCCTGCTATATCACTGGAAATGGATAACCTTATTTTAAAAGCCATGAGGATGTTCAAAGAACACAGACATCAAACCGTTGAAGAAATAAGAACGGAACTGAAAAAACTGCTTTAATATTCACATCATAATACACTGCTGTGCTGTAAAAGGTAAATAAGGAACTGTCTGAAAATAATTACATAATAGTTATAATTTATATCGTGACGCGTCACGCGTTACGCGTGACGCGAGGGTAATTATTGTCCCAACAATTTGCCGGAGTTATTTTTCTTAAAGTCCTAATTACCGCTCCAGATAAGTTCATACCCGTTTCTAAAACATGTCCCTGTCCGAACTCTTCCGGAAAAGATATGATCCTGTTACGTGGCAAACTGGTTTTGCAGATTGTTAATATTTTGCGTCTATATAATTTATAACTCTCTTTTAATACGGCATATCTT
>CAYSLJ010000190.1:0-13221 GCA_964431735.1 uncultured Synergistia bacterium
GCGTCACGATACAAATCGTAATTAAGATGTAGTTATTTCCTGACAACTCCTAAGGAATGCCAATTTAATAATTGTCTCAAGTAGTGTATAATATCTTCCAAGTAGTGTATAATGGTTTCCAAAAGGAGCACTGTCAAAAAACAGATGAAAAAGTATACTAAAGAGATAGAAGAAATCATGAAAAAAATTCATAATACTTTACCAGAGAAAGGGAAAAGATTATATGCAGGAAGCGAAGCTGAGAAAATAGGTTATGGAGGGAATACTTATATAGCAAATTTATTAGAATGTAATAGGAAAACAGTAGAAAGAGGTAAAATAGATCTTAAGCATATAGAAGATATTCCGAAATACAGGAATAGAAGAGAAGGAGGAGGCAGGAAAAGCTGTATAGACATAATAGAAGGTATAGATGAGGTATTCTTATCAGTATTAAAAGAACACACTGCCGGAGATCCTGATAATGAAAAGATAAAATGGACTAATTTAACCCAGGAAGAAATATGCAATAGAATGAAAGAAAGTGGAATTTCTATAAGTTGTCCGGTGATAAAACAATTATTAAATAAATACGGTTATGTAAAACGAAAAGCATTAAAAAAAACAGTTGAAGAAGTAAAAAACAGGAAAGAACAATTTGAAAAGATAAAGTCATTAAAAGAAAAATATATGCAAAGTGAGAATCCAATTATAAATACGGACACAAAGAAAAAAGAAGCAATAGGAGATTATTATAGAGATGGCCACCTCTATACTCAGGAAACTGTAAATGTATTAGACCATGATTTTCCGGAATCTGCAAAGGTTAAAGCTGTTCCTCACGGTATATATGATATAAAACAGAATAAAGGCTATATAAATATAGGAGTATCAAAAGATACAGGTGAATTCAAAGGTAAATCATCTATATCGAAAAGTAAATCTTATAAAGAAACAGGTGAATTCTGGGATAGCCATGATCTTGGCGAATTCTGGGATAAAACCGAAAAAGCTGACTTCGAGGTAGATATTGAATCTAATATAACTTACTACGCACTTGATAATAATTTATCAACACAAATTCAATCTATTTCCAGACAGAGGGGTATTTCTCCTGAAACTCTGATAAATCTGTGGATACAGGAAAAATTACAGACAATAGACGAAAAAGTCAGTCGTTCTTAATGATAAGTTAAAGGTTAAGCTTATGTATATTAAAATGTTCGAAAACCTCCACGGTAAATACGGCTCCTATACATACAAAGACTGGTTTTCGTGGCCGGAAGGATATTATGAGATTCTTGACGGCACCTTTTACCTGATTAAAGGCCAACCGGTTACTCATCAGGAAATAAGCGGACATTTACTCTGTACCTTTGCAAATCATCTCGATGAAGATCCATATGGGGTTCTTCATATGATAGGAGTCATATTTCCCGAACCGGGGAAAAGTGATGATGAAATAACAGATATTGCCCTTCCCGATATAATTCTCTATCACAGAGATAAAATGAGAGAAATCGGACATTACGGCACACCTGAACTTATAATAGAAATACTCTCCCCTTCTACTGCGGCAAAAGACTGTATTCTTAAGAAAAATCTCTATGAAAAAAAACTGGTGCCGGAATACTGGATTGTAGACCCGGAAAATGAAGAGGTTTTTGTGTTCTTACTCGGTGATGAACGTTATGGAAAACCTGTTATATACACAAAAAATGACAAACTGAAACCCGGCATCCTGCCTGAATTGGAAATTGATTTAAAGGAAATATTTGATGTAAGGTAGCCTGAGATTTTTATATTGCCTTCCCTCATCGAAAAGGGGCAGAAAAAACCATCGAAAAGGAGGAAACTTTTTAATTTAAAGGATAAATCTTTATGGCACTTAATTCAGGCACAATAATAAAAGGATATGAAATAAAAGAGACCATAGGCACCGGCGCCATGAGCACCGTCTATCTGGCAAAGAGGAGAAATCGTTCCTATGCCGTGAAAGAATTAAGAACAGATTTTTCCTCTTCTGAAGAAGAAAAAATCCTCATCAATGCTTTTCAAAGGGAAGCAGACCTTCTCTACAGTATGGAGCATCCCGGCCTTCCGCGATTGTATACGAATTTTAAGTGTAATGGCAAATCCTATCTGGTTATGGAATATATTAAAGGTAAAAGCCTGGAAGATATAATTAAAGACAGAACGAAACCCTTTGAAGAAGAAAAAGCATTGCGACTGGGAATACAGATATGCGAAATACTCTGTTATCTCCATAATCTTTCTCCTGAGCCTGTCATATACAGAGATTTGAAACCTTCCAATATTATAGTTACGGGAGAAGACAGATTACGATTGATAGATTTCGGAGTCGCCAGACGTTATGACCCGGGTAAAGACTGTGATACGGTAAGGCTCGGTACGCCAGGTTATGCTGCTCCCGAACAGTGCAGAAAAAAAGGACAGTCTATTCCTCAATCGGATATATATGCCCTCGGTGTTGTCCTTCATCAGCTTCTGACTCTGTATGACCCTTCTGTGACACCTTTTAAATTGCCTGCCATAAGGAAATTGAATCCGGCTATTCCCGAACAGATGGAATATCTTATAAATAAAGCAATCAATCTGACTCCGAGAGACAGATATATCGATACATTTCTCTTCAGAGACGAACTGGTGGACTATTATGAGGAACACTTTACGAAATTCACCTCTCCTTACAGTGAAAAACTGCCTTATATGAAAGATAAGAACTGTCCGAATTTTTTCGGATGGTCTTCTTTTTATAATAAATATAAGCTCCGGGTATTATCTTTTTATCAATATGCACGTCATGTTCGTAATAATATAAATATTATCTGTAATAAGATATTTACACACTTCAACCGGTTAAACAGTTACGGGAAAATTGCCGCAGTTTTTGCCGTAACCTTTGCAGGATTGTTAATCATATGGGGTTTTACTCCTTCGGCGGACCATAAGATTTCATCGTACCGGAACGGTTTAAAAATCGTCTTTACTCCTGCTCCTTCCGCCACGGCCATACCTGCTGAAACTCCTGAGCCGACGGAGATTCTTGAGGGTTATTTAATAGTTCCCGGTGAAGGTATGGCAGATCTCAGAATAAACGAATCTACCCTGGATGATGTAAAGGAACTGCTGGGAGAGCCGGAGGGTATACCTGTAAAGGAACAGGGTCATATTAAAGTGTTTTACGATAAGGAAAAACTGACTTTCTGGTTTACAGCCGATAAATATATACTCAGGGGTATATGGATACGGAATAGTTCCTGTAAGACATCAGAAGGAATATGTATCGGTTCGGATATTATAAAGTTAAGGAATGCGTATGTACATGGTCTTTTAGATCCAAAGAAGAAGATTTATTACTCTGATGACGGAACGGATTATTATTATGATGCCGGAATAATAACATCCATTTTCTTATCCGATCGTCTTCCCGTGACTTCTATGCCTCAACCTTCACCGACTGTTGATAGGTATCTAATGAAACCTGCTCCCGATGCTATTTTTGATGATATGTGATGATGATTTCCAGGCGGGATACCATTTCGGATAGAGTCATGTAAGGAAATATTCAATAGAAATCCATACCGCTATTGCCGTCTCTACGCTCTCTCAATGACAGAATGCGTAACTCCTGTTTCATTACTTATTCAAGAATTCTTTTTAAGCTGCGGAAAAACGGTATCTACTCAATCAATCTTATTATCCCCGCACCTCCGTCAACTTCTACCATCTGTCCGTCTTTCAGAACAGACATTACATTCTCCACACCTACAATACAGGGTTTGCCGTATTCTCTTGCCACAAGTGCTCCGTGTTGAAGCATGCCTCCCACTTCAAGGACTATGGAAGCAGCATTTATAAAAAGAGGTGTCCAGCCGGGGTTTGTTGCTCTTGCAACCAGAATATCTCCCGGTTCCAGAGGTTTTTCGTCAGGGTGTTTCAGAACCTTTACAGGCCCTCTTACAATTCCCGGAGAAACTGCCTGGCCTGAAAGCTCTCCTTCTTTTACTTCTCCCGGAGGAAGGCGAAGGATTTTGCCTCTGGAATCAATTATACGTGGGAAAGCTCTGACATTTTTCAGTTTTTTCAGAAATTCCGTGTTTTTTTCTGCTATTTCCCTGAGATTTAAAGAAGGATCTGAAAGTCCCATGCCAAGGTCGTCAAAAGTCAGGTCGAAAACCTGTTCCTTACAATCAAGTCTTCCTTCTTTTACAAGCATGTCAGCTTCTTTTAAAACCTTTTCCCGCAACATATTATTGAGCATTATCATATAATATTTATGATTTTCCCTGTAACCTCCGAAGGTTTCTATGATTCGGTAGAATCTCTGAAATTTTCTGCTCGTAATCCACCCTTTTTTATGGGCCGCTTCTGAAAGATATTCGAAGGCCTTATATCTTTCTTTCTGACTCTGTTCATAAAGTGTCTGAGGATTCTGAGAAGGATCTTTGATTTTAGAAAGAGAAATTATCTGCTGAAGTAACATATCCGGGTTATCAATATATCTTTCTGTGGAAATATCCATTTCTACTGCACCGCGAAAGCCGTACTTTTCCATAAAATCATCCCAGCCATGAAGAAATTCTCCTGAAATTTTTCTCTCTCTGATTTTTTGATTGAAACTATCTACATCTTTCATGTCTTCAGGGTCGGCAAGTTCTGACAGATGATAAAGGGCAAGTCCCATTTCAACCGTTACATTTCCGGGAAGAGATCTGTCAATATTATCTAACTGTTTTCTCACTTCTTCACTGTCATGTTCAAATAACTTCCTTATTTTATCTTCAGCGCCTATGGATATGAGGAAAGCAGGGACCATGGTATGCATGATAATATGAGCTGTTTTTTCTATAGTTTTTTCTGCAAAATTTCTGAAAGACTGTTCCTTTTCTTTCTCTGCCTTCATTTCAACAAGATACTTTTCAATCTTTCTCTGATAATTTTTGGCCATATGTTCCGGCAGTATGGCTGCCTCGAAAAGTCCTGCTATGGCATCAGGCATATTCCATAAAGCACTGAGTTGCATTCCTTTGAAACATGAAGGGGCTTTGTGGGGTATATATTCCTTTACATCCGAGTTCATTAAAATATCGGAAGTCAGAGTATCCATCATTTTGAATCTCCCGGCAAAGAACTCTTTTGTTACGAGTGAAAAAAGATTGGAGAGATTCATGTAAAGACGGCATCCGCAGGATTTTCCTATGCCTTCTGAAATATTACTCAGAAGATCCCTTCCGAAAACTTCCTGTAAAGCCAGTGACAGTATGGAGTTAATCCAGTCACAGCCCATAACTGATATGGGGCCGTGAATGCCCTGATTGGTTAAAGCAAGATCCAGATAAAGGTGTTTTTGATTTCCCGGAACTGTTATCATTTCCTCGGGAAGAGGTATGTGGGTCGTAACAGGTCTGGCCTGTAGCATATAGAGTTTTCCCTTCCCATAGGCCCATTCAATATCCACAGGTTTTTCATAAAAAGTCTCGATTTTATTGAGTATATCGGTTAATTCCAGAATTTCGTTGTCTGATAGAGTAAATTCTTCATGGCGGGGATCTTCTCTTTCCTCTGTTCCCCCTTTATCGTTAAGCCAGATAGAAAGTTCTTTTTTTCCCAATTTCTTATCTAAAATCTTTCTGTTTACCTTATCTACGATAAACTGATCGGGAGATACTATGCCTGAGACTACAGATTCTCCGAGTCCCCGGTTTGCATTTATGACACCTTCGTCATAACAGTTGTTTAACGGATTAAGAGTAAAACCGACGCCCGATGTTTCACTTGCAATCTGTTCCTGAATAACTACTGCAATCTTCGGATCATCTACGGAAAAATCATGTTCTTTTTTATAAAGGACTACTCTTTTATCCAGACAGGAAGCAAAGGCTTTTTTTATTGCTTCTTCCATGTCGTCAGGCCTTACTCCGAGAACCGTTTCATACCCTCCTGCAAAAGATGCCCCTTCCAGATCTTCTTCGGGAGAAGAAGAGCGGACTGCAAAAAATTTCTTTTCACTGCCCATATCTGTGAGAAGCCTGTGAAATTCTTTTTTCTGTTCTTCCGTTAATTTCATGGTATAAGCCAGTTCTTTTAATGAATCACATATTTCTCCCAGTTCTTCCGGTGAAGATGTTAAAAACCTGTTCCATTCCGGCCCTGATTTGATTGTATCAAACCAGGGTTTGAAAAATGCCACTGTAAGAACAAAGCCGGGAGGAACGGGAAAACCGGCGTGAGACATTTTAATGAGTGATAATCCTTTACCTCCCACTTCTCCCAGGGATGGTTTATCTTTATCGGAAAATGAATAAATTAATTTCATGAATACCTTCCTTTCTAACTGTCATGACCGCGAAGTATGAGAAACTGTCCATCCAGTCACGCGTTATGCGTCACGATTCTCATATAAATAGTTCTGAAGTAGAATTTAAGTGAGTGGTTATCGGAATAGGACGCTTTCACTCACTATTCGCTACTCACTTATCTGATTATTGTATCATTATGGTGTATTCATCCTTAAAGGTTCCTTTCCTGGATTTACTGTGAGTAAGCAGTGTATCCCACGAACCGTTTTTATATGAACCTATACCTGCAGTTACTTCAGATGGTAAATCCTGGGGGATATTGCTTTCTATTATAACTTTATTTGCTCCTTCTTTCATAAAGCCTGTAACATCTATGGATGTATTTGTCTCAAATGTTCCCAGTTTATAATCATTTATATAAATGTTAAAATATGTATCTGGTTTTTTACCTGTCATATGGACTCTCATTGTGCATTGAGGAATAACATCATATTTCCCCGGCACTATCAGATCATAGTCTTTTTCTGAAGTCCCCTTTTTTATGGCTGTATGTTTCAGAAGGGTTTTCCACTGACCCTTTTTATCTGTAGTAATACTTGCAATTACGTCTGTCTGAAGGTTTTCTTTTATATCATTCTTTATTTTTATTTTATTGAGTCCTTCTTTAAGATAATGAGTTATATCTACAGTAGTGTCTGAACCGAAAATTCCGATATGGACATCGTTTATCAGTATTTCGAATGTTGTACCGTCCGTTCCACCTGCTATTTCTGTTTTAAGTATATAGGTATGTTCCGGTATTTTATTTTCAGTTATATCAGGTATATTTATTTTATATACGGAGAGAGCTACTCCTGCTTTTTTACGGCTGTATGTAAGTATGGGAGCCATTTTCCCCCATCTTAAAGAACCCAGCGTAAGAGTTACTCTTCCTGAAAGATCTTTATCTACTTCACCTGTTATCTTTATTTCATTTTCCCCTTTTTTCATAAAAGGAGTTACGTCCAGATTTACAGAGTCACTGTAAGAACCTGTGGAAAAACCGTTTATGTTAATATTGAAGGTTGTTTCAGGTGTACCGTTTCCCATATCTGTTTTAAGGTTATATTCTTCTTTCAGAAGGGGGCCTTCTATTTTACCAGTGTCCGGTATATCCAGTTTATATTTAACTGTATCCTCTCCTTTATATTTTCTTCTGTGTACTAAAAGAGGAAATTTTTTATTTCTCCATATGGCTTCTATTGTTAATTTTATATCAGAAGAAAGTTCTTCTTCTATATTACTGGTTACTGTGATAGAATTCTCGCCTTTATGGAGATGGGAACTTATGTTTATCTGTGTATCTGTTTCCATATCACCTATTTCTTCATCATTAATAAATACCGATAGTTTAGATTTTTTATCCTGCTCCGGGATAGAGGTTTTCAGGTAAAATAAGGACATTGGTTCAACGGCGCCTTCGTAATATTCAGGTTCTTCTACTGCAGCATCAGGGGTTTCTATTGTAAAGGAAATATTTTTCATAAGTTTTCCGTTAAAATAAAGTTTTACTTTATACTCACCTATCTGCCATCCTTCTTCAGGTCTGGTAAAGGTAAAGGTGCCTGAGCTCATTGTTCCGTCAGATGTTATGTTGAATTCACCTTTTTTATCTTCTTTACCTTCTTCTGCATTTACAAAAAACCATTCGCTCCTTATATGTGTATTTGCCGGCAGGTTATTCGTCTGAAAAAACAGATATATGTCAGTATCGCTCATTTTAAAGGTTGATATCCCTTCAGTTCCGTTTCTGTCTGTTGTAATTATTGCCTTCTCAATGTTTATTTCCGGTACAGGAGTTGGAGCAATAGTAACTGTGCCTTTACATAAACAGCCGGAAAGACCTGTTACCAGCAATATTAACAGTAATATAAGAAATAAAAATTTTTTTATAATAAATATCCGCTCCTTTTTTACTTCTCTCTTATTTTACTATTATAGTATAATCGTCTTTATATTTTCCTTCTTCTCTTTTTTCATGACTTAAAAGAGTGGCCCATTTTCCGTTTCTATAGGCTCCTATGGTAATAGATATACCGGATATAAGTCTGCTGCTTACTACAGTCTCTATGGTGACTTTATTTTTACCTTTCTTTAAAAAAGCGTTAATGTCTATAGACGTACTTGTATCAAATTTTCCTACAAATTCATCATCTATATGGACAGCAAAATAGCATCCCTGTTTTCTGTATGTCATATCCACTTTCATTGTACACTGGTCTGAATGTAATTCTTCTGTTACATTTCCTCCTGAAACTATTAAACTGTATGTTTTTGTATCATTTCCTTGTTTTGACCTGGCATGATTTATCAGGGTATTCCATTTGCCGTTTTTATCGGTTCCTGCGGTAAGTGTTATGTCTGATATCAGGTTTCTTTCAATATTACTTTTTACTTTAATATTATTTTTTCCCGGCTTCAGATAACCGGTTATATCTACGGAAGTAGTATCATTGAAAGTACCCAGCTGTATATCGTTTATAAACACTTCAAAAATACTTTTCTGTGAACCGTATGTCATCATTGTTTTTAATATATATGTTTCAGATAATACAGGATTGTTTATTTTCGTGAAATCTGGAATATTTAATTTATATACAGCAGTATCCGAACCTGCTTTATTTCTGGAATGGCTGATTACTGTAGCCCACTTGCCCCATCTCAGAGAGCCAAGGGTCATTTTAAGACCGTAATTATTTTTTTCTACATCGCTTGTAATTTTTACTTCATTTTTACCTGTTTTTATAAAGGGAGTTACATCCAGAGAAACGTCTTTACTGTATATACCAATTTGAAAATCATTTATAAAGACTGTAAAGGTAGATTTAGGTGAACTGTAAGTCATATCAAGTTTCAGATTATATTCTTCAGGGGGAGGATTTTTTATTTTAGAAACATCGGGAATATTCAAGGTATAATGAATGGTATCTTCACCTGATAATTTTCTTTGATGTATCAAAACAGGGAAATCTTTCCCTCTCCACATAGTTCCTATAGATAGATCTATATATGACAGCAGGTTTTTATGGAGAGAAGAAACTATGGCAACGGTATTTTTTCCTGTATGGAGCATATTACTTATATTCATATCAGTATCTTCATTAAATTCTCCAAGGTATTTATCATTTATCCATACGGTAAATTTTGATTCTTTTTTTCCGTACGTCATAGATGTTTTAAAATAAAACACATTCATTGGTTCTATAGCTGATGTAACTGATGGAGTTGTTTCTGAAAATATTTCCTGAGTTGCCTGCGGCTCCGGTTCCGGAGTATCTGATTTTATTTCTATAGTAAAAATGACAGATTTCATCAATTTATCATCAAAATAAATATCAGCCCTGCAACCTGATGAAGTCCATCCTTCCGGCGGTCTGGTAAGATTAAAACTTCCTGCATTTATATTACCTCCTGCTTTTATTGACGATTCCGATATTTTATTTTCTGTCTCTCCACTGACGGAAAGCCATATGGTTCTTATTACCGTATTTTCCGGGAGGTTTTTTGCATCAAAGATAAGATATATTTCACTGTCGTCTTTTTTGAATTCTGTGGTTTCTTCCGTGCCGTTACTGTCTTTTGAAAGAATAACCTTTTCCAGAGAAGGTTCCTGTGGAGTCGGTGTCGCAGTCGGTTCTGGAGTAGGTGTCGGTTCTGACTTTTTTAATGCAACACATCCGAATGAGAAGCTTAAAAAGAGAATTAATATTAATAGATACAGACTTTTTAACATATTGTTTCCTCCTATTTTTTATATGATTTTCGCTTTATTAAATATCTAAAGCCCTGGCCACTATTATTCCCGGCTTTTCTACTGAAATTAGATAATCATAGAGAGTGCAATCAGAAATCTCAACAACCTCCGTTTTAGACGATGCATTCAGCATATGGGATATATTTTTTATTTTATATATATATCCCGTATGGGTTACATCGAGTCCTTCTATTGTAGTACCCAGGCCTATTATATCTCCGTCTCTCAATTTATTTTCAATTTTCGGTATCATTTCTGTCGGTATATAATACTGAACCCTGGAATTTATGTCTTTTTCAATTTTTTTCAATTTATTGAAGGTTTCATCTGATTTTAACGGACCATAACTTTCTCTGTGAGAAGTCATAAAATTAATTTTTTTATTTAATTTTATACCTCCCATGTCTTTATTTATATCTTTTACGACTCCTTTTTTACTGTTATCAAAAATCCAGTCGATAAAATAATGAAGGCGGCTTGTATATCCCTTTCTCATACCGTTTCTGTATCTGATAAATTCCAGTTCTTTTTTATAATCTTCGAAGGTTTTTTTACCTTTTTTTATTACCATTGATATAGCCAGAGTATTCTCAAAAAAAGTCCAGCAGTCCAGGCCATGAAGGTTGGTAATAAGCGCTTCATTCCCCGAATTATCAAGAGTATCGGGAACATAAGGGGTTTTCAGAAAGGATTTCCCTGTTTCTGTTATTATATTGTTCAGAGGTTTTGGGGAGAGATCTTTCTTTTCAGCCATACTGATTTTGTCGAGAAATATTTTTTCATCTTCTGTTAATCCCTTTGTCCTGGCTGATGAGAAAGACCCTGTATTTGAAACCATAATGGAACATAAAAAAAAATTTAAAAAATCACGTCTGTTCATTTTCTTTGATTGTTTGCCTTTCATATGTAATAAATAAAATTATAACATAAAATTATATTACTATAAAGGAAAAATGATTTCCTCTGTGGAAATATTTAAACGATTGCGTTTAAAAACGACAGGTAATTTTATATATAAATGAAAATTAAATCTTTCAGGTTTTGGGTTATGGGTTTGGGGTTCTTCTTAACCCATAACCCATAACCCATCACCCGGCACCCTCATCAATTAATAGATTTATGAAATTACGTAAAATTTCCAGTAAAAGTGAAATTACCTGTCGTAAAACAATGTTATTCTTTTAAATTTTTTAAGGTGGTGATTTTTTTGGCAGAAGAAGCAGCAAATCTCTATCGTGAAGGAGAACTGAAATTATTACAGGAAATGGAAGAACTGACAAAAGAAAGAGGGGGCAGTTTTCATATTTCAGGAGAATTTGAATGTAAATGCGGTGCAGTAATTCATTTCGGCCCCGATTTCCTTTTACCCAATCCGCCCTATGAAGTGAAATGCGATGCCTGTGGAGGAGTATTGATAGAATTAGGAGAAAAGGACATAACACCGGAAGAAGAGAAGAAGTGAGTAGTGAGTAGTGAGTAGTGAGTGGATTTTCACTACTCACATTACTCGGTGGAATTAATCTTCAAAAACTCTGAACCTCCAGGTCTGTGCACCTGTAGTGGCTTCCAGAGCATAGAAATATTTATCTAAAAATCCCAGATAGAGAATTCCATCGTAGAAGATGGGATGAGTTTTCTCTACAGACGCATCTGTACGGTACCTCCATAACTGGGCTCCTGTCTTTGCATCAAAGGCATAAAGACAATCTTTTATTGTTCCTATATATACACAGGTTTGATAAAAGGCTCTGTTTTCAAAAAATGTGGGCTTTGTATCAACTACATCCGAGTCAAGTCTGGCTCTCCATAGTCTTGCACCATTCAGTCCGTTAATGGCATAGAAATGTCCGTCTCTTGAAGAAACATAAACTGTGTTCCCATAACAGGCAGGTGTAGATGTTATGGCAGTATCTGCACGAAAACTCCATGCTTCCAGTCCTGTCGATGCATTTATGGCATATAATCTGTCATCTACAGAAGCAATATATACGAAGCCACCGGCATATGCCGGATAAGCTCTGTCTATACCTCTTTCTGTGCGGAATCTCCACATTTCTCTTCCTGTTTTAATATCGAGTCCGTAAACAAAACCGTTTTTACAGCAGAAATATACCATATCAGGTCCCAGAACGGCTTTTGTCTGAAATACAGGGTCATCCGCTTTGTAACGCCAGACTTCCTGCCCACCTTTTGCATTAATAGCATAAAAATATTGATCTTTTGAACCGAATAAAACAAGATTTCCGTTGTCTGCAATTACAGGAGTGAAACCTTCTATAGAGCCGTCTGTCGGATAGGCCCATTTATTAACCCCTGTTTTCGCTTCTACCGCATAGAGGCGGTTGTCTCTTGAACCTATGTAAACCATGCCGTTTGCTGTTGCAGCACCGGAACTTATCTTTTTATCAGTTTTAACTCTCCAGACTTCTCTCCCTGTAGCTCCTTCTATACCGTAAATATTTCCGTCTTCTGAGCCAAAACAGATAATACCGTCAACTGCTACAGGCTCGCAGTATTCAAGAGAACCGTCTGTTTTATATGACCATTTTACTCCCCCGTTTTTCCTGTCCAGACCGTACATAACACCGTCTCTCGTACCGGAACATACTATGGATGAACCGGGGTCAATACAGGCTGCCATTGAGATTGAACCGGATATTAAGATAAATACAAAAAATAATAGAAAATAACGCATAGAAAAAACTCCTCTTTTATAATCGTCACGCGTCACGCGTGGTTTCGTGATGGGTAATGCGTAATGCGCGTTTTCACCGGTACCGGGCGAACACATTGGTTCCCCCATGTTTTTCACTTTTCACTTTTCACTCACCACTCACTATTATAGGATAACATCTTTAGAAAAGCAAGCATAATGACAGAGGAACATAATCTTTAATGCGTAACTCCTGTAAAAAAACATAATATTTCAATTTATTACAGAAATTCAATTATATATTTTATCTGCCTTTAAGTATTATTTTAGCTTTGTCTAACTGTGATGGATATAAATCTGTAGGTACCTTTGAAGAACCTAATTTTTTAAAAATTATATAGCGGGCACATTGCGAATTATCTCCCTTGCAGTATTTTTTTTTCATTAATTCTGCTGTGGCAGGTCTATCTAGC
>CAYSLJ010000191.1:0-13012 GCA_964431735.1 uncultured Synergistia bacterium
ATTAAAAGAGAGTTGTAAATGATATAGATGCAAAATATTAACAGTCTGTAAAACCAGTTTACCATATCATATCGCGACTCACAACTCACTTTTCTACGTGAAACTCTTCTATATCTTTAAACTGTTCTTTTATTGCTATAAAACGATCTTCTACATTAAGGAAAGCAATAATGACATCTTCGTCAAATTGAGTTCCCCGTCCTTCAAGTATAATTGATTTTGCCTCATCATGGGACATTTTTTTACGGTACACTCTGTCTGATGTGAGGGCATCATATACGTCGGCTACGGCAACTATTCTTGCCGCAAGCGGTATTTCTTCACCTTTGAGTTTTGCAGGATAGCCATTACCGTCCCATCTTTCGTGATGATAATAAGCTATTTCCTTTCCCATACTCAGGAAACTTGTTTCGCCGTTACTTTCTTTTTGTAACATTTCTTCTGTTTCTTTAAGTGCATTTCCGCCTATAATAGTATGAGTTTCTATGATAGCTCTTTCGTATGGTTCCAGCTTCCCCGGTTTGAGCAAAACTGAATCAGGTACTCCTACTTTCCCTACATCATGGAGTGCGCTTGACGTATAAATATCATTTATAAAATTTTCGTCAATTTTATCTTTAAATTTTTCCTGATTTTTTATTTCAATAGCAATGAGTTTTGCATAATACTGCATTCTCTTTATATGGGCTCCTGTATCAGGATCTCTGCTTTCTGCAAGCTTTGAAAGACCATGAATGGCCATTTCCTGCGTTTTTTGCAGATGTATATTACTTTTTTCCAGTTCTTTATAAATTTTTTCCAGATTTTTATTGGTAAGTTCCAGTTTTTCTTTTGAATATTTCAAATCTCTTATCATCTGGTTAAATGCTTCCGAAAAGGCTCCGAATTCCTCTGTAGTATTTATGTCAACCATGACGTCCATATTACCTTTCCTTATTTCATTTACCGCATACATTAGCCGGGATATTGGTCTGCAGATAGTATCTTTTATAAATGAAGATATAATTATTATAATTATAGCTGTTATACCTGCAATTATAAGGGAAATCCACAGCTGTTCTTTTTCTATATCCAGTATATTTAATTTTGATAAAGGGAGTTCTGAAAGCCAGCTGTTATTTCTTAGAAAAGCTCTGTTTTTTTCATATTGTAAGAAGCTTGTAATAGATATGGAAAGAAGGTTGATAAAGAGAAAGGAAAATATAAGCTTATTGGAAATAGACCAGTTTTTAAATTTAATTTTGTTCCACAGGTTCATTAATAAACCACCATTTATGACATTTATATCAATTATGAAGTGCCCTGGCCAGTAAAAGCAAGGAAATTATAAAAAAGTGCAAAAGTATAATTATAAAAGTTACCTGATTACAGGTTAATATTATATATTATACTATACTATTTATTTAAACTCAAGTGAAACCTTGTCATACTTATTGACTTTCTTTGTTACTTCTGCTATATTTTTATGAGACTATTGTAGTGTTTTTTTCTTTATTTTCTCAAAAAGGAGATTGTGGTAATAAATTTTCTCCATGATTATATTATTTTATGATATTGAAATATAAATTAGCAGTAGGTCAATCTTCTAAATATAAAACTATAGTCCAATCTTTGCGTGAAGCCAGAGAAGGTACTTATTATGAAAAACTTGACAGCAAAATGGAAATGACTATGACCCAGAATGTTGTAAAAGTTCATAGTAATGGAATAATGGAAATAAAGGTATCTATAGATTCCTCTTCTCTATGGAAAAATGGACAGCAAATTTCTATAAGTAACAAAGGTAAACTTTTTAATATGAAGATGGCTGATAACGGAGAAATAACGGAATCTTCTGTTACAGGCCCTCAGAGTCCTCCGTCCTTTCCGGAAAAGGACATTAATCCCGGCGATACATGGAGCAGTGAAAAAGAGATTTCTCTTCCTTCTCAACCGAAAGGTGCAATGTTAAAAACTTTATATAAATTCGAAGGATTGGAAAAATTTAATGGTTTTGATTGTGCTAAAATAATTGTAAATACTGAAGAAGTAAATTTTAATTTTGATGAAAATGTAACTCAGTCAATAGGAGGCCATGGTGTTACTTATTTTGCTTATGAAGAAGGGAAATTGATAAAGTCAGAAGTTAATACCTATACTAAAACGTCTCTTGCAGAAGCAGAAATAAAAGTAACTACCCGGGTTATAGTAAGCCATCTCGGACAGATAGAGGAAAAGACTGTAATGCAGGATTTTCTGTTTGCCCTGTAAATTGAGTAGATTTATTTATAATGAAAGTTTCGGTTCTGTTATAATGTTTTATGTAAGCTTCTGTGGAACATTTATTCTATGATGTTTACATAATATTTTGTACTCTCTAAATTTTTTTTGAAGTTGAAAGAGAGAACCTGTTTAAACAGTTATGGATGAAAATATAAGAACAATAGTGTTGGATGGTCTGTCTTCTTTATTTAAAGAAGGGGATTTTATTTCTCTGGCTCCATTGATGGATATATATCTTAAAGAGCCTGAAAAGATAATTAAAAGTACGCCTGCAGAATTAAATCTTACAGATGTACAGAGAGTAAATACTCTTAAAATAGCTGAAACGGTTGCTTTTGTAAATCTGTCTCTTAAAAATATACCGGTAGAAAAGCTTGTAATACCCTCTTTATTATCCTGCATAGAACTTTCTTTATGGGGGGAACAGCCGGAAGGTAAAGAAATAATTGCGTTGTCCTTCTGCAAATATCCTGTTTATGCCCTTCCCATATTTATAGATTTTTATTTTAAAACTTCATCTATACCTTCAAATTCCAATGGAGAGGTTGAAAAGATAATTTATTCCATAAGAAAATTAATTTTTTCAAAAAAATATAAAGATATTTTTTTACATGTTCCGCAGGAAATAATAAGAAACCATGCAGAAGAAGAATGGCTTATTTACAGACCAGGCAGGGGCAATAGATGGACAGGTATTACCAGTTTTATTTTATCCAGAGAAGAAGAAATAATAAAATCATTGAAAAATTTAATGAATTTATAAAATAAATTTACCTGTAAGAAGGAAAGGGATAATAAGTGGAGAATTTCATTGTTTAGCTATTTTTCGAGAAAAATCAGGTGTTTAAATTTATGTATTTAAGAGATATTATTGAAAAGTATTATGATGCGTCACTGAAAAGTAATCATAAAATACATAGAGGTCTATGTAATAAAGTTATGAAAGAATATCCGGATCTTATTGATTTACTTGAAGAAACTGCCATAGAAATAGTCAGTAACAATGAATCGGAAATCCTTGATATTATAGAAGGTTGTGAAGATGTATTCGAACTGGAAGAAGAGATAAATGATTTCCTGGTATCAGAAATAGTAGCCTCTTATTTTACAGGTTTTATATGGCATTATGTGGTTCAGAATAAGGAACAGATAGATGAAATGATTAAAAACGGAGCTTTTGATAATGAAGAGGTCTTAACAGAAGATGATTTTATAAAATATAATGTAGAAGTAGAGAGAATATTATTTGACGAAGATACTAATTTCAGTGAGAGAATTAAAGAACTTTCCGGAAAATACGGAATAGAATTTGAAGATGAACTGGACAGTGAAGGAGCAAAATTAACCAGAAGTGAGATCATTTTGAGTTATGCCATATCAGGAGAAGATTTCCCGGATTATATTGAGAATTTCCTGAAAAGAAAAAAACTTGATGATATTCCGAAGCATAAAATAATAACTATGGCAAGGATGAATTTGATACCTTAATTTCAATGTAAATGTACAGGAAGTTTTATTTTTGTTAAATGGTTACTATACTTTTGCAGAATTTTTTTTAAACCGTTACACCGTAGCGGGCATAGTGCTTTTTTTGAAAAGTGCAAAAGTATAGATTGTTATACAGTTTAATGTTGAGAGTTTATTGTTATTTTTACTCTAAATTTTAAACACTAAACAGTCCGCCTGAAAGGCGTTAAGGATTATAATTGTATGAAGAATGTTTGCAAAAGCTAGTAGGAGGAGAATGTATGCCGGTAGTTTGTCCTAAATGTGGTACGAAAAATAAGCCAGATAGTGGAAAATGTTCTAAGTGTGGCATATCTTTGGTTAAAACTGTAAAAGCCGGTAGTCTTAAAGCTGGCACTGTAATAGGTAAAAGATATGTTGTAACGGGAACACTCCGGTCTGATGAACTGGAAGCTCTTTATAAAGGCAAAGATAATCAAATGAAGGATCAATGTATGATTCATGAAATAATCGTACCTGAGACTTCTGCTGAAAAGCTCAGAGATGCTGCTATGAAATTTAAAAAAGAAGCCAGTTTACTGGCATCTATAGATCACCCCAATCTACTTAAAGTCAGAGAGTTTTTTGCCGGTAAAGGCCGATGCTATCTTGTAACAGATTATTTTGAAGGTGAGAGCCTGCTGTCACTTCTGAATAAAGAAGGTAAGGGTTTCCCTGAATTGAAAGTAATGGGGTGGGCTGCACAGATACTGGGTGCTCTCGGTGATCTTCACAGGCATGAACCTGAAGTGTTATATATAGATCTGGAACCTGACAATATACTGGTAAGTGAAGCTGATGAGCAGATATTACTGTTAAATGCAGGGCTGAAAAGAAAAGTTCTGGGACAGGAGAAAGGTAAAGTAACTGCTATTACGTCGAGTTACCTTCCTCCCGAGTATTATAAAGGTTATGTTGCGGCTACTACAGATTTATACGCTCTCGCTGCTACCATGCATCATCTTCTTACAGGAAAAAAGCCGACACCTTTTAAATTTGCTTCTATAAGAGAAGAAAGGCCGGAAGTATCAGTAGCTATTGATACTATTATAATGACAGCTCTGGATAAGAAACATACCAACAGATATCAGAATGCTCTGGATATGCTTCAGGCTTTTGCTGAAATAATTCATACTCCCAAAAATATGGTTTTAATACCAGCCGGATCTTTCTGGATGGGCAGCAATACAGGTGAAGAAAATGAAAAGCCTGTTCATAAAGTTAATCTTAACAGTTATTATATTGATAAATATCCTGTTACAAATGCAGAATTTGACAGATTTATCCAGGAATCAGGTTATAAAGGCAAAGGGGAATGGAAAAAATATTTTACCAGAACTACAAAAAATCATCCTGTTGTGTCAGTTAACTGGTTTGAAGCAGCTGCCTATGCAGAATGGGCAGGTAAAAGACTCCCCAGTGAAGCAGAATGGGAGAAGGCAGCAAGAGGTAATGATATGAGAAAATATCCATGGGGAAATAAATGGGAAAAAAATAAATGTAATACTCCCGATCTTAATGATCCTGAAATAATGAAAAAACGTGTTGATATATATGATGGTAAAGGTACTACTCCTGCAGGTTCTTTCCCTGACGGAGCCAGTCCCTACGGTGTCATGGATATGGCCGGACAGGTATGGGAATGGTGTGCAGATTGGTACGATGAAAATTACTACAATAAGGTAGGGAAGACCTGTGATAATCCCAGAGGCCCCGAACTGGGCGAATACAGAGCTTTAAGAGGAGGTGCCTGGGGTAATCTTATGGGAGCCTGCAGATGCACATGTCGTTCTTACAGCCAGAAACCTGACTATATTAATTTTAATGTAGGTTTCAGATGTGTTAAAGATACGGAAAGTTATGCGACGTAATGCGTAATGGGTAACACTATTATCGCGTCACACGTCACGCGTCACGTATTATATGTTAAAAAAAATATTATACCTCATATTTTTTCTTTTTCTTATCGGTTTAAATGTGTCCTGTAATAATGGTGAGAAAAAGCCTGTTCTTATCCTCTCTCTGAGGGCTGACCCCGTTTATTTGAATCCTGTCCTGGCCCATGAAGTACCTTCTATGATGGTCAATCAATGGATATTTAATTCCCTTGTCAGACTTGATGAAGATCTTCGTCCTGTCCCTGACCTTGCCGACAGGTGGCAAATATCTGAAGACGGGAAAAAGATTGTTTTTTATTTGAAAAAGCATGTAACATGGCATGACGGATATGCCTTTACTGCAAAAGATGTAAAGTTTACCCTCGATCTTGTGCTGTCTGAAAAGACCAATACCTATAACAGAGGTCTGTTTATGGTAGACGATAAACCTGTAATAGCCCGTGTTATAGATGAATATACAGTGGAAATAATTATGGCAAAGCCTTTTGCACCTTTACTGGCAAATCTGTCTGTCCTGGGTATGGTGCCTGAACATATTCTTAAGGATCACGACATAAATCTTTCTGATTTCAATTCTTCACCTGTAGGGACAGGGCCATTTAAATTTAAAGAATGGAAAGTCGGTGAATTTGTCACTCTTTCGGCAAATGACAGATTTTTCAGAGGCAAACCTTCTCTTGAAGAAGTAGCTTTCAGGATAATTCCTTCTACGGAAGGAAGGCTTATTGCCCTTGAAACAGGACAGATTGATGTGGGAGAAGTTCCTCAAAAAGACTATGAGAGAATGTCGCAGTTTCGTGAGTTGAATATTTACAGGTGGTATGATTTAAGCTATTATTATCTGGGCTTTGATCTGACCAATCCTCTTTTTGCAAATAGAGAAATCAGGAAAGCTCTGAATTATGCTGTTGATAGAGAGAACATTATATCTTCTGTTCTTATGGGTTATGGTAAAGTTGCAACAGGGCCAATTCCGTCTTCATCGTGGGCCTATGATGCCGATGTGGAACGTTATGAATATAATCCTGACATGGCAAGGGCAATTTTTAAGCAGCAGGGATGGATACCGGGAAAAGATGGAATTCTTATGAAAGATGACAGGAGATTTTCTTTTACCATTCATTACGGCCAGGGCAGTGAAAATTCCGAAAAGGTATGTATTTATATACAGCATTTTCTCAAAGAAACAGGAGTGGAAGTTAAAATAAGGCCAGTAGAGTTCAGTGTTCTTGTTACTGAAATAGCCAATCCCGGTAAGTTTGAAGGAATACTTCTGGACTGGATAGAAAATCCCGATCCCGATTGTTTTGTTGAATGGGGTAGTGATCAGGTCAAACATGGTATGAATTTTATGTCCTATTCGAACAGTGAAGTGGATGCTCTGTTACAGGAAGCCAGAACTACTATGGATATAAATAAAAGAAAAGAACTTTATCGGAAATTTCAGAAGATAATAACAGAAGATGCACCCTATATATTTCTGTGGTATTCAGAAACCATGATCGGTGTAAACAGAAGAATAGAGAATGTTTCAAAACCGAGTCCGGCAGGGCTTTTCCTGGAACCGGAGAAGATAAAGGTGGTGAAGAGTGATTAGTGAAAAGTGAGTAGTGAAAAGTGAAAAATAGGTTCGAACCACTGTGTTCACCCGGCATCGGCGAAAACATGCATTGTGAACCACCCGTCACGCGTCACGCGTTACGCATCACGATTATAACGCATCACGCATCACGCATCACGCATATATGTATAAATATTTAATCAAAAGATTGGCCGGTATTATTCCTCTTCTTTTGTCCATTTCAATAATATCCTTCATTATTCTTCATCTGTCTCCCGGTGATCCTACGTCTATGATGATAGATCCCAGAACAAGACCGGAAGACAGGGAAAGAATAAAGAAAAATCTCGGACTGGACAGACCTCTTTATGAGCAGTATTTTATATGGATTAATAATGTTGCCTTCAGAGGAGATCTTGGTTATTCTATGGTTAACGGAAGGCCTGTCCTCAGAAGTATTATGGAAAGATTACCCAATACATTAATGCTTATGGGCAGTTCCTATATAATTGCTATTTTACTTGCCATACCTCTGGGAGTATATTCTGCGGTAAAACAATATTCTCCCGGTGATTATATTCTGACATTACTATCTTTTACCGGTATATCTATACCGTCTTTCTGGCTTGGTCTTATGATGATATGTTTATTTACCGTGAAATTACATCTTCTTCCGTCTATAGGAACTATGTCTCCCGATGTTGGAGACAGTCTGCTCTGTAAAAGTATCGATTTTTTGAAGCATTTAATTATGCCTGCCTTTGTATTAATATTTACAAATCTTGCCCTATGGTCCAGATATGTTCGTTCCGGCATGCTGGAAGTGCTTCAGGCAGATTATATAAGAACGGCAAGGGCAAAAGGTCAGATAGAATTAAAAGTCCTTTATAAACATGGTCTCAGAAATGGTCTTTTACCTCTTGTTACACTGATAGGTCTCTCTGTACCTGATTTGCTGGCAGGAGCTTTTGTTACTGAAATGATTTTTTCATGGCCCGGTATGGGAAGACTCGGCATGGATGCCATATTCCATAGAGATTACCCTGTTCTTATGGGCACTATCATGTTCAGTTCCATAATGATAATCCTGTCAAATTTAATAACAGATATTTTTTATGTAATAATAGATCCCAGAATTAGATTTGAGTAACAATTTTTTTTAACTTTTTAGGAGGAATTAATTTTTACATGTCGAATTTCCTCAAAAAACTCAATGATTTTCTTAAGACTTTCTCAAATTTACAGAGAAAGCATGAATAAAAGTCCATTTTAATCTGGAGATGTTTTTTAATGTTGAAACTAAGCAGGTTTATGTGAAGGGAGGTGCAGGAAAATCAGGTGACGGGGGGAATGTCTCGAAGGTCATTTAAACTCGAAGAAATAATTTTGGATATAAGGAGTTATTTTTGATAGAGGGAAGCCGGTGTGGCAGTAATAATTGAACAAATTTATTATATGTTGTTCGAGGGAAGAGTTTTTGTGGTCACTTTTGAGACTGAAAGTCTAAATAAACAACCTCTTTATAACAAAGCAATAGTGCTTTAAAGCACATACTTTATTATAGCTTAAGAAAGGAAGGATCGAAGAGTGATTGAAAAAAAGATTTATAGAATATTAGCTATTACGTTAATATTCTCTTTAGGATTAACATCTGTACCGGGACTTTTTGTTCCTACACCTGCCTATGCCCTCAATGAAAAATTAACTACGGCAATAGTCAGTATAGAATGTCCTTCGGAAAATGATCTTCCTGTAAGGATAAATTCTGCTCTCAGCGCTGCTATGGTTAAATCCCACAGATTTGAAGTAACTGATAGTGAACAGGTAGCTTCTACTCTGAAGGATATGCAGTTAACAGGTAAGAAATTAAATATTACCCAGGCCTGTGAAGTTGGTAAGGCTCTCGGTGTAGAGACTGTTACTATGGTTCAGGGTTACGGTATACAATCAGATAACGAAAAATGTTTTATTAACCTTGCCGTACAGGTAGTAGACGTAAATACAGCTTTTGTATGTCAGAGCGCCTATGCAACAGGTGAAGGTTTTAAAGGTGAGAAATTTGAATTAACAGACGAAGCAATTAATAATGGTTGTTTCGCCGTTGTCAATCAGATCAATGATAATATGTCCAAAGTTGGTTTAATTGCAATTATTAACAACGGACTGATATCATTGAATGTTGGCGGAGACATGGGAATAAAGACAGAATCTGAATTTGCAGTTTATAGAGAAAACAGGATTATAGGCAAATTAAAGGTTAAAGAACTTGATTCTTATGATTGTTATGTAGAGAAAATTGCAATTCTTCCGGGATTGAATTTCAATGAAGGAGATATTGTAGTTGTATCAAAGAATCAGGGAGACGAACTGGTAGGAGATTCGCCTTCTACTGTTCCGTCTTCTTCTTCAAAACCGGGCATAATACTTGCCTCTGTTATAATAGGAACTGCACTTGCCATTATAGCATCAAATCAATCCACTCAGATACAGCAGCTGGCTATGGTATATCGTTTCCAGCATCAGTTTGTGAGACATGAGGGAAATGCTGCTGTGTATCTTGTAACAATTCAGGTTACAGATCATAATGGAAATTTACTTCCTGATGGAACTACAGTGGTTTATAAAAAGGCTAATTCAGCCAATGGTGCAGAAGTTAAAGGATTCGGTAATGCTATGGCAGTTCAGGAAGAAGTTAAAACCTTCGGCGGAATTGCCAGTACTTTAGTATGGACTGATACAGGAGCAGATCTTTCTACAGATCCCGGTATCTATATAACAAGTGAAGGTAGAGACAGTCAGGTGTTTTTAATGCTGGCAACTGATACAGCAATGGCAACAATGGGTGCTACTGCTGATCCCAATGCTCATGTAGCCAACGGACAGGACCTTGCTCCAATTACAGCTAAAATTACACCTCCTGCAACTGCAGGAGTTCCTGCAGGAGTACCTGTAGTATTCCAGATAACATCTGGAAATGTTACTTTTAATAATGACTCCAAACAGATTACAGTTTATACAACTGGAACTACAGTCGGTGTGGCCGAAGAAGTTAAAGCATATGTAAAGAGTACTCAGGAAGGACCTTATACAGTACTTGTTCAGTACTATGATATTGTTACATCTGCAAATGGTTATTTCGGATTACCAACCCTTGCTGTTACAGCAGCTCCTGCATCAGGTGCAATTAGCCTTACAACTATTGGTGCAACACAGGCAGTTACCATAACAGTGAAGGATAATGCCGGTAAAGCTGTAAAAGGTGCCACCATAAATATCACACAGGGTGGAAGTGCAAATCTTGGTCTTTCTGCAACGACAGGTAGTACCCTTGATGACGGTACCTTTACATTCTATATGACTAATAATTTTGCTGCCCCTGTAGCAGGCGATACTGAAATTACTGAAGTAGGAACAGTTATGGTTACAGTTACTGCTTATACTCAGACCGTATCGGGCGCAAATTATACTGTTACATTAACAAGACCAGCATTTTAGTTTATCTAAAAAAACTGAAAAGCCTCTTCCGGGAGGCTTTTTAGTTTTTATGGAAGGATTTTTTTTCCCTGTGTAGAATTTAACACTGAGAGGTGAGAGGTGAGAGGTTTAAACGAAATCCCGAAAACCTCTGTGCCACGGTGTATGATGAAAATCAGAACATTACTATTTATAACTTTTCTTCTTATATGTATAAGCCCCTTACATGCACTTAATGAGAAATCCATTTCTGCCAGAGCAGATTATATAACCTATAATCCTGAGAAGATCATTTTTGTGGCAAACGGGGATGCTACAGTATCTTTTCAGGGTCTTGAACTTACAGCAGGAACAATCTGT
The DNA here is from genome assembly GCA_964431735.1 of uncultured Synergistia bacterium. Lineage (GTDB taxonomy): Bacteria > Vulcanimicrobiota > SpSt-956 > SpSt-956 > JAKJGF01 > CALARM01. The sequence continues at coordinate 11,062 of CAYSLJ010000191.1, forward strand.
ATGGATGGAGCCAATTCCCGTATTGTTGCTTCCAATAATGTATTCCTCAGATCCGAACTGGGAGAAATCAGCTGTTCTTCCATTTCTATCAATTTATATAATAAGAAGTGTTATATGATCACATCTGACGAAGATAAACCTAAAGTTCAGTTCGATGCGGCTACTTTTCAGATAACGGGAACGGTAACAGATTTCCCGAAGGGCACATTTTTCATTGAAAATATAGTAAATTCAGACGTATGTGTTACAGGAACAGAGATAGTAGTACACCCGAATGAAACTGCTCAGATAAGACCTGCAGCTTTCTGGGTAAATGGTAACCGCTCTATGGAACTTCCTTTTTATTCCTTTACTATAGGAGCAGGTTCTACTTATGCCAGTCCGAGAGTGGCCTATACCGACCTGGGTGCTACCATTGACATACCTGTTATTGTATCTCTCGAAGAAAAATCTATGTCAATAGCCCATATGAAATATAATGGTGATGCAGGTTTCAGTGTCAGTCTGGAACATCAACAGCGTTTTTCCGATAATGCAAATGCTACAGTGTATCTTGATGATGTAAACAGCGATAAATACAGAAAAGCACGAATGATTTACCGTCATAAATTTGGCACTCAAACTGACGGAACTCTGAATGTAGACTGGCAGAATAATAAAGATCTTGATGTATTTTTCAATATGAGTCACAGATTCAGTCATTCTTATCTTACTTTCAATCTGAAAACTCAGAATGCAGTGAGTCAAACGGAAGGTAATCCTACTTCTTTCGATCTTTCATGGAGACAGACACCTGATGATTTTCTCGGCTCACCTGTTATATATTCCTTTTCTGCAGGTCTTGCCATGACGGGAACACAATACGACAAACCGGGAGTATGGAATAAAAATATCGGCTTAAACCTTACTCATAAACCCATAAAATTAGGAGAAACCAGTTCCCTTATTTTTGGCGCCGGAGATACTATGAGCTGGCTTTCAAATGGTGAAAATAGAAATAATATTACCGGAAATATGACTCTTAATATAGGGACAAAATTCAGTGTTGATGCCTATCTTAACCGGTATTCTTATGATTATAACGGCTTGAGCAGTAAACTCCTATCAGGCAATATAGGAGTAACAACAAGATTTACAAATGAATTTTCTACCCGTCTTGCCTATTCTTTTGTTCAGTATGATGCAGCTATGGCAACAGGGAATTTTTCATATTCCACCAGATTGATGAGATGCGGTTTTAATTATAATCCGTCACAGAATTTTCAGCTCAGCCTTGAAGGCACCTATGACCTTCAGTTATCCAGGATGCGTTATGCTCAGGGAAATGTAAGGTTTAGAGTCGGAAAATATTTCTTCTTAACCCTTCGCCCCTATTATGATTTTATAATAGATAAAAGCACCTTTAATTTTCAGGTAGATCCTATTTTAGGACAGTAAGTTTGTTTTATGTTAATGACAGGAATATTCATTCACGGTTTAACCTATGGTGTTATAAACGGGTATAAGAAGTTGTCAGGACATAACTACATCATATTTAAAGTTTATATTGTGACGCGTAAAGCATGACGCGAGAATACAAATCGTTCTAATAAGTTGCGGGAGTTATTTTTCTTACAGTTCTAAGTAATTAAGAAAACCTGTCCCCTGAAACCTGATTTTCTTCTTTGCAGATACATATATTAAATTTCTTCCTGGCTGAAGTATCGATACATAAGATAAAATGAGACAGAGCCGGTACTTTTAAAGAGTTTCCAGAATAATTTAGGAGTTACCATCGGAAGAGCCACTCCTTTCCTTGGATTCCCATATATCAATTCCGACCTCAAGAATGTAATTAAGATTACATTAAGAGTATAACATATTAAAAAGGAGTTTACAAGAGGGATATGGATACGTTTAGAGTAATTCTAAAAAGTCTTGTCCTAAATATTACAAATTGACCTCACCTCTT
>CAYSLJ010000192.1:0-12913 GCA_964431735.1 uncultured Synergistia bacterium
TCTATAACAAATTTCTTTTTCCCTTGTATGTAAAATCACCTGTCATTTTTAAACACAATTACATTATACCCACATTTTATATTACCCTGACAGTGTAACATTTAATAAAATAGCAATTAGCTGTTAGTTTTCAGTTAATAATTAAAGCTAATTGCTAACAGCTAATTGCTATTTACCGCTCCAAATAAGTTAGTATCCATATTAAAACCTGTCCCTGGCCGGACTCTTCCGGAAAAGATATGATCCTATTACATCACTTCTCACTTCTTACGATTTCATTTAACGTTAATTCAAAGGCAGACACAGGCATATTTATACCCCATCTCTCCAGAACTTCAGGGTGAATTTCACCTATAATCCCCGCTTCCCTTCCAAAACATATTATTTTCCCTGCTCTTCCGTCTATGAAAGTCGGATCAGTAGTTTCTTCCAGTTTATAAGGAATATCAAGATAAAACATGAGTGAATGAAGGTAACTGTGTATTTCCGAAAAGTTTCCGTTACTGTGGGAAATCAATGCAGATACATTATGAACTGTTTTACTGCCATAGTTTTCTTCAGGAGAATAAATTACTACTTCTCCTTCTTCAAAAATCTTATGGGGAAATTCAATTCTCAGGTTTTTACTTTCTATTTCAAGCAGAACAGGAAGCAATGCAGGGCGAAGCACCGAGTAAGTGTCACTCATAACATTTTCCACTTCAATTATGTCAGTTTCTTCTCTCCTCATTTTATAAAAATTCTTATCTTTTCCGGTAAGAATATAGGTGATGAATTCCTGGAACCCCATACCTGTCATAAGCATTCTTACCGTATCTCCCAGTTCCGCTACCGGTGCTACGGAACCGACAGTATATTTATCAGGCATTTGAGGTGAAAAACTGTTGTAATCTCTTGCTATAGCATAATCTTCTACCAGGTCTACAGGATGAATACAATCTCTTCTGTAAGGAGGGCTTTTACAGGTTATTTTATTCTCAGACGATGTGACTGAAAATCCCATAGAAGAAAGTTTTTCTATAATAGAATCAGCAGCTATGCTCTCTCCCAGCATCTTTTCTAGATACGATTTTTCCACCGATACAGTCTGCCCCAGATCCTTCGGAGTAACCACTGTATCAGAGTCATATTTTACAGCAAAAGGCCTTATGTCTGCTCCTCTATCTGACAGGTTGCAGGCCAGTATATTTGTACTTAATATGACAGATTCCAGTGATGTGCCTGTTACTTCTACGAAAAGCATTTTATTGCCTTCCACCACTTTGCCCAGATTTTCACTGTTTATTACAGGTGGAAAAGAAAGAACATTGCCGTTTTTATCCATTATTACGGGATAAAGAGTGTATTTTTTTACCAGTTTTGCATATTCCTGACCTTTCGGATGTTTTTCCAGTATTTCTCCTAAATCCATTTGTTCCGAAAACCCCAGGGGCGCAAATTTTATTTCCTTCTCTTTAAAACCTTTATAATAAACAGGGAATGTTATTTTTGAAGCATCATATACGCCTATGGCAATTAATTCCCTGTTACGTCCGTAATTTACACAGAGTTTTTCCTGAGTCTGTATGAGCTGTGTGAGAAGAGTATCATCTACGTCTATATTCAGTACAAGAAATCCACCTATAAAAGGTCTTATGTCCTTTAAATTTGCATCTACTATAATCATGTCATTCTCTGAAGGTTCTGATGAGAAGAACTGGTAATTACTTTTCTTATGTAATACTGCTTCTCTTATCTGTCTTGCCACACCTTCCACACACCACAGATCAGGTCTGTTTGTATCAACGAGTTCTATCTTTAATTCTCCTGTTTTTTCGTCATATTCTTTGAACTCTGCTTTTGCTTTTGAAAGTAAATCAGGCAGTTCTTCCAGTCCTATTTTTTGTCCGTAGAGTTTCTGAATATCTTTATAATAACAGCTTATTGTTGGCATCTATATCACCGCCTTTGAATTTCTGATAAAGTTCATGTCATGGGAAAAGAGTTGTCTTATATCATTTATACCGAGCGATACCATGGCCATCCTGTCTATGCCCAGTCCCCATGCTATAACAGGGACATCTATACCGAGAGGCAATGTAACCTCAGGACGGAATATGCCTGCTCCTCCCAGTTCTATCCAGCCAAGTACAGGATGTTCTACATGAAGCTCTACAGATGGTTCTGTAAAAGGAAAATAAGCAGGGGTAAATTTTGTCTTTTTTGCTTTTGCTATTTCTTTTGCAAAGAGATTTAATAATCCGAGTAATTTCGGAAAATTGATACTTTCATCCAGCACTATTCCTTCACTCTGAAAAAAATCTGTTCCATGGGTTGCATCTATCTGGTCATAGCGAAAACACCTGGCTATACCGAAATATTTTCCCGGTATTTCAGGATTTCCTGCAAGAGTTCTTGCAGAAAGTGCCGTGCCCTGGCTTCTCAGGACAAGTCTTTTTGTCTTCTCTCTGTCAAAATTATATCTCCATCCTTCAGAGCCGGTAGTGCCTCCATTCTCATGACAGGCAGCCACATTTGATAAATATGGCTCTTCTATTTCTCTGCAATATTCAGGTTTTTTTATATAGTACACATCATGGATATTCCTTGCAGAGTGGAACTGCGGCATAAACAGGGCATCCATATCCCAGAATTCCGTTTCCACAACAGGACCTTTCATCTCTTTAAATCCCAGAGATGTGAATTTCTGTCTCACCCAGTCAAGAAATTGTCTGTAAGGATGTTTTTTCCCTATATTTAACCTGGGAGGATTCAGACTTATATTATATTTTCTGAAATTAACACTTTTCCATTTTCCTTCCTGAAGCAGTTCGGGAGTTATCTGACTGATTTCCGTTTTTCTGTCTCCAAGATTTTCCTGTAGATGTAATATTAATTCTTTCCCCTGTTCTGTAAGATGATATAACATGACAGGTTTTTCATCTATTCTGAATACTCCCTGTTCAGTGCCTCTTTTTCTGTAGAGACTTCTTGCCAGTTCCTGTTCTTCTTTTGTGAGTTCTGTTATCATTATCTGTTTTTCTTTAAATATTTTATCCACAAGGGTCTGTTTTTTTTCTATATAAGGTGCAGAATTACCGGCAATAAGTTTCAGTATTCCTCCTGCTTCTATAGATATATCTTTATATTTTTTTAAAAAACCTGTTACAGAACCTACTTCTTCTTTTTCAAGAGAGAGTGCTTCTGCAATACAGGCCATAGTATTTTTCTCTGTCCCTTCTGTCAGAATTCCGACAATTCTCTTTTCAGGTATTCCTTTTTCTGCATAGGAAATTCCTGTTTTTGTAAGTGTTACTATCTCTTCCACACCTGTTGTTTCCGTTACGATAAGTTCTTTATGGAGGAGCCATTCAATGGCAGTTCGTAGCTGGCTTTCTTTTAATCCGGTTTTTTCCAGGATTTCTGTCCACAGGAGTGATTTATTTTCACTTTTAAACCTGTTCAGCACCTCTATTTCCAGAGGATGAAGAGAAGATATAATATCTGATGTCACTCTGATGGCGACTGTTTTGTAACAGCCGACTGTCACCTGCCTTTCGATATTTTTGATTGAAAAATTTTATTCCTGACATTATAGCAAAATAAATACATAAAAACAATACAGGAAGAAGGAAAACACTCTTCTGGCAGTGAATAGTGAGTAGGGGCGAACCACTTGTGTTCGCCCGGTACCCGATGAAAATACGCATTACGCATCACGCATCACGAAACCACCCGTCACGCGTCACGCGTTACGCGTCACGATATAAAGGATTTTACTGTTGAATATAAAAATACAATATCAGCTTACCTTTACATACATAATAGTTATATTACTTACAATCACTCTGACTGGTAGTGTTTTTTTTCCGTGGATAAGAAATATTCTCCTGTTGAATGTAGAAAATAACCTGAGAACTCAGGCCTATTCAATTTCAAAAATGCTCGGAAGTTTTGCCTGGAATCAAAGGGATCTGCGTCAGGCTTCTTTCTTTTTTACAGAAAATTTTGAGGCCAGAGGTCAGTATATATTTAAAATATATGATGATACAGGTGTATTAATAGCTACGTCCGGTGAACAGGATGAAATCGGTTCTCTTATAAAAGAAGATATTTTGACTGGAGATAAAGGAGAGGCCAGGTGGGTAGAGGACAGGGATAATGAGAAGATAATGCATATGACAGTACCTATAGCAACATGGAAAAATAAAATAGGCACTGTAGATGTTTCTTCTTCTCTTTCTGACATACAGAATATACTGTTTGTTATGATGAAAATCCTGGGTATGTCTACATTATGTTCTGTCATAATCGTGAGTATAATAGGATTTTTAATAGCCAGAACCGTTACGGAACCTATAAAAAAGATTAATAACATAGCTGTAAAGATTTCTCATGGCGATTTTCATCAGAGGATTTCACCTGTGAAAAATCCTCCTGAACTTGCCGAGTTATCCTGTACTATAAATTATATGGCAGAACAACTGAAAAATTTTATAGAAGAGATAACTGGTGAAAAAAATAAAATGAATGCTATTCTGACCAATGTTATAGACGGACTTATTGCTGTTGATATGGAGAAACGAATTATCTTTCTTAATTCTGCAGCAGAAAAAGAATTTAATGTTTCCAATGTGGAATGTGCAGGTAAAATGATTGATTATATTTGTCCGGGAGAAGAAATGTTGACACTTGTTGCCAGAGCAATTCAGGATAAAGTGCTTCTGGAAAAAGAAATAGTAATGAATTCTTCTCCTCTGAACATATTCCATTTTACCTTTGCTCCTTTTATGGATGAAAAGAAAGGACATTCCGGTATAATGATAGTGTTTCGTGATGTAACTGATTTAAGAAAACTGGAAAATCTACGTTCTGAATTTTTCAGCAATGTATCCCATGAATTACGGACACCTCTTACTATAATCAAAGGTTTCTGTATAACTCTTTTAGATGAATACCCTCCTGAGTATGATCTCTGGAATCATTCACTGAAAACAATAGATGAAGAAACAGACAGATTGACACGGCTTGTAAATGATATGCTGGAACTGTCAAGATTGAGAATTCATAAAATAAAATTTAATCTCATAAGAGATGATATTAAACCGGTATTATTACAGATAATAGAGCAGTTTACTATTCATGCAGAGAGATATGAAGTGAATATAAATTATGATATAGAGGAACATCTTCCTCATATAAATTTTGATCGGGATAAAATGAAACAGGTCTTTATAAATCTTATAGATAATGCCATTAAATATACTCCTGCCAGAGGTTCTGTCAGAATCAGTGCTTACAGTACCGAAGAAGGACTGTTTATAAAGATAAGTGACACAGGGGGAGGAGTCCCTGAAGAGGAACTGCCTCATTTATTTGAGAGATTTTTCAGAGCAGAGAAAAATAAGGAAAGGGTAGGTACAGGTCTTGGTTTACCTATAGTCAAGGAAATAATTGAGGCTCATAAAGGGAAAATAACTGTAAAAAATAATGTACCTTCAGGACTGGACGTGTTTATCTGTTTGCCTGTCGAACAGTTAAAGGGTTGAAAAATTATAACTATATTCAATCCTTCAACCCTTTTAAAGTTATGCAATATTAATTAAATAAATAATTTATCAATACTTTTCCTGTATTATACCGCCGTTCAGATTGACTATTATATTTTTTGTGAGATTTAGATTTGGTTGTTCCACTGTTATTGTTACAGGATCTGTTACAATAACAGGATTCATTCTTACCATATCATCATCTCCCGGTGACTGTATCGGTATACCCCGTTGATCAAATACAAGAAGCGTTCCTGTTCCGCTGAGTTTTACCGCCCCCGGTAATGTAACTGTTTTTATTAAAGCTACAGGTGGGTTGGAATTTTTATGATATGCACTGATGGTATAAGTTTTACCTGTTGAATCTAACCTGTAACTTGTTGTTAATGGCCCCCGTGGGTCAGGATATTTATTGGTGATTGCTTCCTGCTGGACAAGTTTTATATCAGATGCCACAGAATTCAGAGAACCTCTGAGGTCTATACTCCATTGATATCTCCTGTATCCTACTATTGATATGGCACTCAGAAGAATTATGATGCCTATAGCTATCATCATTTCAAGAAGGGTAAACCCTTTTCTTTTATTTAACATCATCGGTAAATAAATTATCCTTTCGTTTTATAGAAGAATATCAGTCCTCCGGCTATCAAAACAGCACCCAGTAAAAATAATATAATCTTTACCGTACTGGACACATGCCTGTTACCCTCTTTTGCATCAGGTGTATCTTCTTTTATATCCTGAAACAGAGGTGTTGCATTTGCTGTTGGAGTAGTAATTATATAAAGAGGTGTTACCTGTTTACTATTTGATTTTGCTGTAGGTCTTGGTGGAAGAGTCGGCACATCGGGATTTGGAGTTGGAAGTTTAACTCCTGGAATTGTATCTACAGGTTTTGAAACAAAAGCCATAGAATCGCTGTAAGTAAAGAGCATCATAGTAAATATTACTATTAGAATTGTTGTAATTACTGAGAATTTCACTGATAATCCTCCTTGTTATAAATAAACTACTTTGAACCAAGGCTTCCCTTGTCGAAGAAAGCCGTTATAGTAAACTGCAATAATCCTGTTGGAACCTGCCTGTAATCTTCATTGAAAAACATTGGTGCCGTATAATATTTCAAACTTTCATCATAACCTATACTCATATCTGAAGCATAACCTCTTCCTTTTACGTCTCCTTCTACATCTGTTTGATTACCTACCATCTGGCCCTTGAAGTCAATGGATCCATTAAAACCCTCAGAGCCTGCTCCGCCGGCATTGTAAAATCCGCTTTCTCCGAGATAATTGAAGAAATCAAACTGTACCGACTGACGAATGGAATTTAACTGTCCTCTCAACTGAAGATGATGGTAATCAGCAGTATCATTATCATATGAGCTGTAGTGGTCTGCAAAATATTGTAAATCATCACCTTCATCTGAAGTGGACGTTTTCAGTTCATGAAGATACATATAATTTTCTGCTATAAGTCCCATTGCAGATGTAGTTTCCCCTTTATAGGTTACATCACCTGTTACAAAAATATTACCTTCTGAAGTAGGAGTTCCGTCCAGATTTTCACATTCCAGATTTCTGAAGAATTTATTTTTATTCTCTATATCTGCTGCTGAGCCTGATGCTGCATCAGGGGTATAGGTATAACTGTTCGGATCAGGGAGAATATCATCAATGGAGCCTGTTGTATTGGTCGGAGCTGTTCTGGAGTCATCACACACAACTGTAACGCCTGAAGCTATTTCTCCTTCTACCAGTGTATTTCCTCCTTTTACATAGATAACTGTATTTTTTGTCAGGTCATATGAATTGGTGGAAATAGCAGATCCGCCTGTTATGGTGGATATGTCTCCACTGTTTTTTCCGCTCCCGCTATTATAACGATTGTATATTTCAACATCAACCTTTGGTGTTCCTGATACAGGATCTGTATAAAAAGTCATTTTGCATATATTTTTACTGTAGTCTTTATTACCGTCCTGATCCAGGTCTTCCCGGTTGGAAGAATTATTTTCACTATCCTGGTAAATATCTCCGTTATATATGCTGATGCCCCTGCAGTTATTATCTGTTTTTTCTGCATATCTGGTAGAGGCATTTACAGTATTGCCATTTGTCATATCTATTATGTTTGGCATAAATGTGCTGTTTGCTCCGGGAATACCTCTGTGTTCGGCACCTGTTACAAATGACGAACCCTGGAAAGCTTTCTTCATACTTTCATTTAATGTATAGTTTCCTATCTGTGCATCTACTACTTCAGGGCCGGTATTATCATAATTGTCATTACTTACAAGACGGACAGGGCCATTTATTGTTGCTATCTCATTCGGGTCAGAAGTTGAGTCTACAGGAGTTCCGTCTGCATTCCATAGAAGTAATCTGGCTACTCTGTTTGAATTGGGATCTACGTTCGGATCATTATAACCATCGGCTCTTATTCCTCCATTTATTACAGTATCAGGGCAGAGTCCTACCATGTTCTGCATGGCTGTCAGTGATGTTGTAGGTACATTAAAAGGCAAATCCAGATCTGTAAAATTTTTATATATATAGGTGTAATTATAATAAGAAACCTCTTTTAATATTGCCTGTACCGATCTGCTGGCATAGAAAACAGTTGTTGAACTTGCAAGATTTACATTTTTCGGCTCTGTTCCCGGTGAATTAATGACAAATCCGGCACTTGTAGCTGTTATATCTGGATAGTGATTTGGATCATCGTGAACCATTATAATAGAGCCGACTATTTTCCCGTCAGGTGTGGTGTCACCAAGAGAGAGTCTTATTACATTTGATGCCGGATTGGTGCCGTTTGCCGAACCGCTTACCAGATCATAAACCATATAATAAGTAGTGGGACTTTCTCCGCTTTGAAGAAAATAAGTAGGATTACTTAAAACTCTTGGATGGCTGATACTTCCATTCCTGCCTGATACAGGGCCATAATCCCAGAAGTTTTGCTGTGACGTAGCTACCATGGCCAGATAATCTATACCTGACATGGCGGCTTCAAGTGCAAGGTCTGAATCGATTTTGGAATTACTTGTTTTATTTTCTGCTATAGTTATTGCAAGAAATCCAGTTGCAATTGATGCAAGTACAATAACTGTAAATAGAGCGAGAAGCATTGCTGCTCCTTTTTGATTACTTCGTCTTTTCATGATACTTCCTCCTTGTTTTTATTTATATAAATTTAATGATATGCGGCTCTGACCTGGACTAATCCGTCCAGTTTTATTTCCTGCCTGTTATATGAAGTTTTTCCGTAAGGATACTGAATTAATTTCATAATTATTTTAAAGGATAAAGGGTCGTATATATTATTTTCATTTCCGTAAACACTGGCATCTGCTGTTTGAAATTCTACTCTTCTTGCTCTCCAGTAATCTTTCTTCTGTTCATGGCTGACAAAGAAATAGATGGAATCTGACGGGAAAGGCATCTGAATAATTACCTCCGGTCTGGAATTAGGATCCGATGTCCATGTCCAGCTTTTCGGAGTCGAACTTATAAGAGACCAGTTAGGATTAAAAATTGACGAAGGAAGAGTCATACCAAACTGAAGGGTTCGCCTTATAAGGGCATGGGTACCTGAGACAGGATTTGCATTTGGATCTGAAGGAATAAAATTTGTATCTACATAATAACATACAAGGCGATAATTTGTATTGCTTGTGTAGTCAAAACCTCCTGCTCCCTGTGCAGTCGGTATGGGAGCGGTAAAACAGAAAACAGATTGATTGGGATCATTTACATGATTTGTAGCTTCAGAATAACCGGGATCAGTATTCGGTTCATTTATAAAAGGTCTGAATACAGGTGAAGGAGGAGTTCTGGGATTATAAGTACCTGTCTGCCAGGGAAGAAACACTGCATCTTTTGTTTCCGTAAGCATTCTTTCCATGGCTATACTGGCATTACGTTGAAGTTGAACATTTGTAGCGTTATACACTGATACCTTAAGACCATAAGAAAAGACAAGGAATGCTGCTGTACACAGGAGGGTAAATACAAAAATGCCTATCAGAATTTCTATTAAAGTAAAACCTGAAGATTTTTTCATATAAAATCACCTTTCTAATATCCGGGAGTCATAGTTAATCCATCGCTTCTGTATGTAATGAGCTGTATTGCACTATATCTGGCCGAACCTGCTACAAATTCTTCTATATTTACTGTTACTATGATTTTATGAATACGGCATCTGTTGAGCATCGGAGTATAAGGATACATCAGAGTAGTAACAGATGTTGTTAATGGAACAATTTGAATTGAAGGAAGCATGAGTTTTGGAGCAAGTGTATCTACAAGAGTATCAGGCGTTGAAGGTTCTGTTCTCATGTCTTTTCCCGCACGGTTTCTGAAAAATATCCGGCTTGTAGGCTTATAGACATTGGAGTTCATTACGACCTGTGGAGTCCAGTCGGGAGAACTTCCATTATTACAATAAACAGGAGGTGTAAATGATGCCCACCCGGCAGTTGTAGGGTTTACGTTGGTGTTATCACTGGCAAGAGTAATTAAATCAGCGGCAGCGTTGGGATCATAATAAGGCAGATGTCTTAGTTCTTCTATAATACCTTCAGCCATTTGAATTGCCTGAATCCTGACTTTTGTTTTTCTGTTCATTTGAAGCCCTGCAGGAAAAATCGTTGCAACAGCGAGAACTGCAAAGGATAAAACAAAAATAGCTCCCATAATCTCAACAAGAGACATACCTTTCTTGTTTCTTTTGATTAACATCATCTTTTAAAGAAACTCCTTTCGATAAACAATTACATAAAAGGAGAAAATTATTCTATTTATATAATAACATATAAATTAATTAAGTGCAAGAAATATTCTTTAATTTAATGACTTTTTCACAAGTTAATATGGGGAAAGAGATATTCTCAGGTGCAATTTTGTTCTAAAATTTAGTTTATTGTAGATGGAAAATATGTGTTCTAAATAAACTTGCTTCTTTATTCTTTTCATGGTGAAAATTATATGTTATACTGATTTTATGTTAATTTGTCTGTATAAAGAAATTATAAATGATTATGGCGAAAGACTTCCGGGACGTCTGGCAGCAGAAATTAAATGCAAAGGAGACGGGACAAAAGGAGAAATAGTATTTTATAATATCTGTAATGAAATAAGGGAAAATAAAGATAGAAACCATCCTGCTTATGGTATAAAAAGGCAGATACTGGACAGAGGTGATAAAAAACTTCTGGAAAAACTCTTCAATGAACCTGTATTTATTACTTCCAATGCAGGATAGATGCTGATAATGTTCATTATATGGGCGGTAAGACTTTAATGCCCTGGCAGGCAGAAACAATCCGGTATATTCTGGATTACAGGCTTTCTTCCTGGTTTGGAACCGTCTGCGGTAAAATAGATGATACGTCAAGTCATCAGAAAGTGCCAGAACATTCACCTGTAGCTCAACGTCCTTCTGTGCCACAGGAGAAATCCCGCAGTAAACTTGTCCTGGCTATTGCAGCAGGAGCTATTGCCGGACTTCTTCTTTTGTGCTGCGGTGCTTCTGTAATAATTCCTTTACTGTATTATTTTTTGAATTTTTGATATTTTATTAAATTCTTACTTCTAATGCAGAAATTCTTATTTCGTGACCTTTTATATGTTCAAGAACTTTATCAAGTTTACCATCCAGACTATTATAAATTCTATGCTGTTCCTCTATAACTAATTCCAGATTATCATTAATCTTTTTTTCAAGTTTTGTCTGACCTTCTTCAAGTTTTGTCTGACCTTCTTCAAGTTTTCTCTGGCCTTCTTCAAGTTTTCTCTGGCCTTCTTCAAGACGGATAACGTTTGTCTTCAGGTCTTTTATGTCTTTTCCCATTGTATCCAGTTTATTTAAGATCTGTTTTAATACTTCTGCCATGATTTTCTCCTTTATTTAGGGGTTGTAAAAAAATAACCTTATCATATTTATGATCGTGACGCGTAACGCGTAACGCGAGGACAAAAAACATAATTTGCCAGAGTTGTTTTCTTACAGTCCCTTTAGTGATTTCACAGGCTGGCTTTTGCATAATTCTTTCCTGCCATTTGCCGGTTACTTTCTTAATTTTATTATAAATCTTTTTGTTTGTTTTGTCTATTTTTGACCAGGATGGGCAGGATTAATAGGATGAACAGGATTTTAAGATTACCAGGATTTTTTTGTCTGTCTTTTTTTATATTTCTTTCACCCCTTTCTCTGTTATTTTCCCTCAGTCTACCTGAGCAAGTTTAGAACTAAAATCTATAGACTACTTTTAGCTTAAAGGGACTTGAGCTGGTTATTGCTTCCTGTTTTAATATATATCTCCTCTTGGTCCTATTGCTGTTACTACTATTACTCCATTTTCTTTATCTACACGGAATATTACTCTTCTTCTACCTACACGTAAACTCCAGTCCGGTCTACCTTCAAGTTGCTTTGTATTTTTCTGATATGGACCATTTTCAAGAGTATCTATTGCTTTTTTTATCCTGGCCTGTTCCTGCGGCGAAAGTTTCTTTAAATCCTGTTCTGCAGTATTTGATATATGAACTGTCCAGTTATCCGGCATCAGGTATTTCCTCTCTTACTTCCTTCCAGTTTCTAGATTTACCCTGCAAATATTCATTCCACCCATTATCGGACAGTTCTATTTCTTCCGGTGTTAAAGGGTCATCAATTTTAGCAGGTCTCAGTATTTTTTTTCTGGACACATACCTGTTTGTATATTCTTTTTTACCTTTTTTAGTTTCTTTATACATAGGATATTCTTTTATTTCATCAACATATTCAACTTTTAGCCCTAAAATCTTGGCCAGGACAAACTGCCCCATTGATAATCCGGCATCTATTGCCATATTTTGAATTTGTTTATACTGTTCCGGTTCACAACTTACCCAGAACTTATTTCCTTTTTTAGTAACCATATATTATCACCTCTATATAATTATAAGATTATTTTAAAATTAAATCAATAAATTCTTAAGAATATTTTAATATTTTCTATAAAAATTATTGATAAAGTATTAAGAATATAATTAGAACAGAAAAATTTGACACAGGTGGTAATTACAAACATTCCGTTAAAATTAAAAAAATCGGATATCTTAACTTAACTGAATTGATTTAAATTAAGTTCGTTATTTTTTGTAAAAAAGAGGGAACCTTTTCTGATGTTTTAATCTTTGTAAGAACGTATCTCTGGAATAGGATTTATTTAAACAAATCTAATGTCGAAACAGATTTGATTAATTTTAATTTACAGCAGTGGCAAGGGTTTATTGACTATCTCGCTGCGGTGGCCAAAGTCGAGTATAAAAAACAGAAAGGATTAACAATCCTGTTAATCCTTTCATCCTGCCCATCCCGGTTCAGACAAT
>CAYSLJ010000193.1:0-12900 GCA_964431735.1 uncultured Synergistia bacterium
CGCGTCACGCGTCACGATTATAACTGTTCAAACAAGATTTTCCCATTTCTCATATAGAGATAATAAATCTTTTTTTATATTTGTGTATAGTTCTATGAGATGTTTGTTGGAGGGATTTTGATAGAATCCTTCTTCTCCCATAGATATTTCTATTTCTTTTATTTTTTTTTCCTTTTTCTCTATTTCTTCTTCAATAGCTTTCACAGGATCTGTTTCGCATGTAGCTTTTATTTTTTTCTCCTTTTTCTTCCTGTGGGCTTTTACTTCTATTACAGGGGATTTTTCTTTAATCTCTTTCTTCTTTTTATCTATATAATAACTGTAATTACCGTCATATATACGCAGTTCTTCATTTTCAATCTCAAATATTCTTGTAGCCAGTCTGTCTATAAAATATCTGTCATGTGAGATAAATAGTAAGGTACCGTCATATTCTTCAAGGGCATTTTCAAGAACCTCCATAGAAGATATATCCAGGTGGTTTGTAGGTTCATCCATTAATAAGAGATTTGATGGTTTTACTATTATTTTTGCAAGGGCTACTCTGCTTTTTTCTCCTCCGCTCAGAGCACCTGTTTTTTTAAATACATCTTCATTTTTGAAAAGAAAGCACCCGAGAATAGTCCTCAGAGCCTGATCCGTAATAGAAAGTGAGGCAGTTCCTCTTAATTCCTCCATTATAGTATTTTCAGTATTTAAATTTTCTGCCTGATGCTGTGCGAAATACGCAGGAATTACATTATAACCTGTTTCATATTTGCCTCTGTCAGACGGAATGATACCTGCAATTATCTTTATCAATGTCGATTTTCCCGAACCGTTTTTACCTGTTATGGCTATTTTATCTCCTCTTTCTATAAGAAATTCTACGTTTTTTATTATAGATTTACCATCGTACGACTTTGCAATATTTTTAGCAGTTATTACTTCACGACCACTCTGTTTTTCAAAGAGAAAGGAAAATTTTATCTTTCTTTCATCTGTTTCAGGGAGGGAAGTTCTGTCCAGTTTTTCAAGCATTTTTTCCCTGCTTTTAACCTGTCTTGCCTTTGTTGCCTTATATCTGAACCTCTCTATAAATCTCTGTGATTTCTCAAGATATTTCTGTTGATCTTCATACTTTTCTTCCAGAAGTTCTCTCCTGTGTTCCTTTTCAATCGTATAAAAGGAATAATTACCGGGATATAAATAAATTTTACCTCTCTCCATTTCAGCAGTTCTTTCTGTAAGTTTATCCAGGAGATACCTGTCATGAGACACTATGACAAAGGAACCGTTATAATTAACAAGAAATTCTTCAAGCCATTCAATTGCCTCAAGGTCAAGATGGTTTGTAGGTTCATCCAGAAGCAGCATGTCCGGGTTTTTTAATAATATCTTTGCAAGTTCAATCCTTGCCTGCCATCCTCCGCTGAAACAGGATGTAACCTTTGTAAGATCTTCATGCTTAAAACCAAGACCATAGAGAACTTTTCCTATTTTTGCCTCTATTGTGGAGACTTCAAGACTGTCGAGTTTACTCTGAGCTTCCGAATATTTTTTCAGAATGTCATCTATATTTTTTCCATGTTCCATTTTAGCTTCAAGCTCTCTCATGGTCTGTTCTATTTCGAATACGTCTCTGAAAAGAGACAGCATTTCATCATAGAGAGTATTACCTGTATTGCACTGCCTTTCCTGTGGCAGATAGGCAATCTCAGTATGAGGGGCAATAATGATATCTCCTTTATCGGGCTTTATAAGGCCTGAGATTATTTTCATAAGTGTAGATTTACCTGTGCCGTTATTACCTATGAGTCCTACTTTTTCTCCAGGGCCTATATGAAGGGAAATACCCTTGAGTATTTCCTGATGTTCGAATGTTTTACATATATTATTTAAATGCAACATAATTGATATGATCGTGACGCGTAACGCGTGACGCGTGACGCGTTACAGGTTCAACAAAAACTTCGCTCCTTCCAGTACTTTATCTACAGACATTTCTCTTTTACAATCAAAATTCCCTTTACATTTGTTTTTCCTTTCACAGGTCTGGCAATCATCGGGAGTGCCTGATTCTACTATGACATGAGGAACTTTGTAAGGCCCCCACAGTCTTGCATGGGCGCTTTTAGGCCCGAAGAGGGCAACAGAGGGAATACCCAGTGCTGCTGACATATGGAGAGGCCCTGTATCATGGGTGATTACCATATCCGATTTTGATATGAGAGCACATAATTCTCCCGTATCTGTTCTTCCTACCCAGTCAAAAACTGCGGGCTTAAAAGTGTCTATTAATATCCCGGTCATGTCACATTCGCACTTTATTCCCGTAATTATCAGATAAGCCTTCAATTCCTTTATAAGAACTTTGCCGAGTTTTAAATAAAATTCAACAGGAAAATGCCTGAGAGGAGGCATAAATCCCGGATGTATGATTATTAACGGTTTTACCCCGTAAGATCCTTCCTTTTTCATTTCTTTTATTATTTTTTCTTCTCCTGACGAAGGAAAATAAAGTTCCAGCTTTTTTTCCGTGTCTGTATTATATCCCAGAATACGCCAGTATTCCAGTAAATATTCTACCCTGTGGCTTCTGTCTGTCCAGCCGTTCAAATCGCTTTTAAATCTGTAATTCAGGAGATAATCATGGAGAAAGCCTGTTACAGGACCGACACGAACTTTTATATCAGAAAGACAGGAAGCAATAACATCTTCCGTGCGGCTGCATATATGAATTGATAAGTCAAAATTTCCTTCTTTCATCATGTTCCATATATGTAATATCCTGTTTACAGTTCCTTTTTTTTCATCTAAAAGAACTTTATCTATGCATGGATTCCCCTGAAGTATTTTACTTCCGTAGGGAGTCGTTAATACTGCAAGATAAGAGTCAGGGCATGATATTTTTATAGCTCTGAAAAGAGGTGTTGCCAGTATTAAATCTCCGACTCCCATCCCTTTTGAGATTGCTATAACTATTCTTTTTGGTTTGAATTTTTCAGGTAATGGTTTCATAATATCGTGACGCGTAACGCGTGACGCGTGACGCGTGGTTCGTGATGCGTAATGCGTAATGCGTGATGCGTGACGCGTGATGCGTAATGCGTAATGCGTGATGCGTGATGCGTGATGCGTGATGCGTGATGCGTAGTTTCACCCGGTACCGGGCGAACACAGTTCGTCCCTGCGACTCACTTTTCACTTCTCACTTCTCCCTACTCACTCTTCACCACTCACTACTCACTACTCACTACTCACTTCTTATGGTATACAAAATTTTTCGTCATATCTCTGTACATTCCGAGTATTTCTCTGTCACTTATTTTCTGTTCTTCTTTTTCTTTCATTCTCCTTTTCCAGGCTTCAGGAAATTTTTCACAGGCTTTTAAAAAAGAGGTGAGAAAAAAGAATTTTCCCTGAAAAAAAGCTTCAATAATTTTTACGGGAAGAAAAAGAATATGCTCGGCTACAAGAAAAGGATCCAGAATATTTTTCCATAGAAAGAGAAAACGATTTCTTTCATGGATAATATCTACGTCTCTTTCAGAATAAATACGGGAAATAGTTCCCCTGTGAAGGTGATATACACAGCTTTTCGGTTCGTAAAGCACCTTCCACCCTCTTTTCCATGCCCTGTAACACAGATCAAAATCTTCCCAGTAAAAAGGGCTGTACAGGTCATCAAAGCCATGTAACTCTACAAATTTATTCTTCTTAAAAATGATTGCTGCTCCGCAGGCAAATGGTATGGCACATACAGGAGGATTTTCAATAATCATGTCCTGTTTGATACCTGAATGATAAAAAAGACCGAAACTGTAAAAGCTTTTATGAAGGCTTTCGTTAATATAATGTTCATTATCTTTACTTTTAAGTATTTTAGGACTTACTGCAAAAACTGTATCATCTTCAAGAATTTTCATCAGAGGATCTAAAAAGCCGGGAGAAACCCTTACATCTGTATTCAGGCACATAACATTATCGTATCGTGCTTCATAGACTCCTCTGTTACAGTTTTCAGAAAAACCGAGAATTCTGTCTGACGTAAGAATTTTTATGTCAGGGAATTTATCTCTCAACATAGATACGCTGGAGTCTGTACTGAAATCATCTGTTACAATAATTTCTTTAGATTCTATATGTTTTATCTCTGAAAGTAAGAAAGGGAGATTTTCTTTTAAGAGAACTTCTCCGTTCCTGTTTGGTATTATAAAGCTTATCATTTTAGACGTGACGCGTGACGCGTGACGCGTGACGCGTGAGGATAGCCATTTCTTTATAGTTAGTAACAGGTGAGTGGGATAATCCTGTCAATTCACTACTTATTTATTTCTACGGTTTATATTGAAATCCTTGTTTTAGTGTATTACATGAAAAATTGCTTTTTTTATTGACAACAATAGTCGCCTGCCCTATACTTTAATTTTAGATATTTTATTCTGTTACGCATCACGCATTACGCATCACGCGTCACGCGTTACGCGTCACGCGTCACGAAAAAGAAAGGAATTTTTATGGAAAATAAACTTCAGAAACTCAGAGATGCTATTGAACTAAAAAGTGTAAAACCCTTACCTGTAATACCGCAGATTACCTATACAACACATCAGCTTACAGGTATTACCATGTTAGAAGCTCTGGAAGATCCTGAAAAAATGGCTAAAGCTCTTATAGCAGGCTTTGAAGAAATAGGTTATGACGGTATATACAGCGGATGGGAATCTTCATTTAATATCATGGCAGAGGCTATGGGATGTAAAATGAAATATCCTGAAGATGATGTGCCCAGTGTTGCCGAAGGTATTGTGAAAAAAGAAGAAGACCTTGAAAATGTGAACGTTCCTGATCCATATACGAGTAAAAGGCTTTTACTTCACCTGGAGACTCTGAAGCTTATAAGAAAACATGTCGGTCCTGATGTGCCGGTGTTGAATTATATTCCGGGTCCTCTGACTCTTGCAGGACTTTTAATGGGTACAGACAGGCTTATGATGAATATTATAAAAAAACCGGATCTTGTTCACAGAACATGTGAGATTACTCTGAATGCGGCTAAAGCCTATGTACAGGCGAAGATTGACTGCGGCGGAGATGTAATGGTAGTGGCAGACCCCACTGCTTCCTGCAGTCTTATTTCTCCTAAAATGTTTGATATATTCGCTTTTCCTTATTTAAAGGATATATTTTCTTTTATCTCTGAAAAAGGTTCTGTGCCGTCTCTTCATATATGCGGCAATACTGCTCCTGTACTGGAAAGACTTGCAGATACAGGGGCTAAAATAATAGAAATCGATCATGTAGTAAATCTTAAAGATGCAAAATCCAGAATTGGCAATAGAGTATGTCTTCAGGGAAATGTGGACCCGAGTAAAGTCATGCTTTTAGGAACACCTGATGAAGTATATGAAATCTCCAGAAAATGTGTTGAAGACGGAGGAGCAGGAGGAGGTTTTATATTAAGTACCGGCTGTGAAGTGCCTTTAAAGGCACCGATAGATAATGTAAAAGCTATGGTGAGAGCAGGACGGGAAAAGTGAATGGTGAATAGTGAATAGTGAATAGTGAATATATGTGATTGATAAAATAACCGCTCACTGTTCACCGGTAACTGGTAACTGGTCACTGTTCACCGGTCACTGTTCACCGGTCACTGGTCACTGATAACCGGTCACCAAAAAAAAGAAAGGAGTTAAAAAAACAATGGGAAACGTTTTAAACCGGATGGCGGAGACAGTGGTTTCTCTGGAAGAAGAAGAGGTAAAAAAACTTATGGAAAAAGCTCTGGAGGAACAGGTTCAGGCAGGACAGATTTTATCTGAAGGCCTTACGAAAGGGCTGAGGATACTCGGAGAAAAATTTTCTTCAGGGGAACTTTTTATACCTCATATGATGATTGGAGCGGAAATAGTCCAGAACTGCGTGAAAATCCTCGAACCCCATCTCTTAAAATCAGGTGAAAAGGCAAAAAAAATACCTGTTGTTATAGGTACGGTAGAAGGAGATCTTCACGATCTGGGAAAAAATCTTGTTGTAACAATGCTTCAGGCTTCGGGATTTCCTGTAATAGATCTCGGCAGAGATGTGCCTGAAATGGAATTTATTAAGAAAGTCAGAGAAGTAAAACCATGTATTCTCTGTATGTCTGCCCTTATGACCACTACTATGATAAGGCAGAGAGAGGTAATAGACAGATTAAAGGAAGAAGGCATTAAATCAGAAGTAAAAGTTCTTATAGGAGGAGCGCCGATTTCTTCCGAATGGGCAAGAGACATAGGAGCAGATTCTTATGGAGAAGACGCCATGGAGGCCGTAGCAGAAGCAGAGAAAATGGCTGTTTAAACAGGATTTTTTATTTGAAAGGTGATTCGAAAAATTGATTAAATTGAGAAAGATATTCATCTATCACAGAGAAAGCTGTCTCAAAAGTGTGATAGACTATATAAAGAGAATTCCCGGCCTTTAATAGAATTATAATATATATAAGTTTGAACAATAATAAATAAAAATTTTCATTTTTATTAAAATTCCTTCTACAATAAAAATATAATGTTCGCGTCACGCGTCACGCGTCACGATAATTAAAAGGAGAATTTATTATGAGACCGGTATGTTCTATCTTAACAGAAGATGATATAAAGAAAATTGTTAGATCAGCATTTGAATTACTTGAAACAAAAGGCGTAGTAGTTCATAACAGGAAGGCTCTTGAGATTTTTGAAGCAGGCGGAGCCAGGGTAGATTATGGAAGTGAACTTGCTCTTATACCGTCACATGTTGTGGAAAAAGCACTGGAACTGGCTCCAGGAAATATAAAACTTTATAACAGTAAAGGTCAGGTTGCCATGGACCTCGGAGGATATAATGTCCATTATGATCCCGGTTCTGCAGCCATTAATTTCCTGGATCACAGTACAGGAGAGGTAAGAAAACCTGTCACAAAAGATTTTGTCGAGTTCATACAGATAGCTGAACAGCTTAAATATATCGATGCCCAGAGCACTGCATTGATCTGTGTTGATGTGCCGGAAGAAATTGCCGATCGTTACAGGTTATTTCTGGTGTTAAAATACGCAAAAAAACCTGTTATAACAGGTGCTTTTTCTGTAGATGCCCCTTCTGTCATGTATGAAATGCTCTGTCTTATGTCCGGCGGGTCTGAAGCACTCAGAGAAAAACCAAGGGCTATTTTTGACGTATGTCCATCTCCTCCTTTGATGTGGAGTGATGTAACAAGCCAGAATTTAATAGATTGTGCCAGATGGGGCATACCATATGAGCTCGTGTCCATGCCTCTTGCAGGAGGTACGTCTCCTGCGACTCTTGCAGGAGCGCTGTTACAGCATACTGCAGAAAATCTGAGCGGAGTAACACTCGGTCAGCTTGCCTGTCCCGGAGCAAAGGTGATATACGGAGGTTCTCCTGCCATATTTGATATGAGAAAAGGTACAACTCCTATGGGTGCCATTGAAACAATGATGCTTGATTCTTCCTATAATCAAATAGGCAAATATCTCGGCCTTCCCACTCATGCCTATTTAGGCATGACAGATGCCAAAGTGCCTGACAGCCAGTGCGGCGCAGAGTCTGCCCTTGGTATAATACTTGGAACCCTTGCAGGTGTTAATGTCATATCAGGGCCGGGAATGATGGATTTTGAAAGCTGTCAGAGTCTTGAGAAACTTATCCTTGATAATGAACTGTGCGGTATGGCCAGAAGGCTTACACGAGGTATTGATACATCCGATGAAGCAATAGCTATGGATATTTTAAAAGAAGTCGGTCATGAAGGTAAATTCCTCACACACAGACATACATTGAAATGGTTTACTAAAGAGCAGTTTATTCCTTCTCCCGTTATAGATCGTTCCACCAGAAGGGAATGGGCCGATAGCGGAGAAAAGAGCTGCAGAGAAAGATCTAAAGATATGATAGATAAATTGCTTGAATCAGCTGAAGGTAAAGTAATAGACAGAGATACAGAGAAAAAATTGAATGATATCATGCTATCACAAAAAGATTTTCCTGAGAAATTAATAGAAGGGTAATCGGGTAACGCGTCACGCGTCACGCGTCACGGGTAAAGTTCACCCACGCGTCACGCGTCACGCGTCACGCGTCACGTACTTATGGTTTTTAATGATTTTTTCCATCTCTTAAAACAATATGGAAATATAAGAAAATGTGTTCACTGTGAAGCCTATGAGCATGCCATGTCTCATATGAATGAAGATGCACCTGTATATTTGAATGAAGATTGGAACAGTAATGCTATAGTTATTAAAACAGAGGTTTACGGTTTTGTAAACTGTGAAGTCTGCCCTCCTGCAATAATACTCGGTGAATATCTTGAAAAAAGGCATAAAAGAAAAGCCTGGAAAAAGAAGAAACTTTCGGATAGTGAAAAGTGAAAAGAAAAAAGTGAAAAGTGAAAAGTAGTGAGCAGGGTGTACCCTACGCGTGACGCGTGACGCGTTACGCGTTACGCGTCACGATTATTACGCGTCACGATTATTACGCATCACCCTTCACCCTTCACGCTTTCTTCTTCTTTTTCTTATCCCATTGAAACCATGAAGTAACAGAGTGTTTCATAGTTTTCCAGAATACCTTTTCTCTTATCTTTAAGAGTGCCTGTCTTGCTGCTTCCTGTTCTGCTTCTTTTTTATTATCTCCTTTACCCTGGCCGATTTCTTTTCCGTTTACAGCAACGGATACATTGAAATATTTACAGTGTTCCGGCCCGTCTTCTTTTATTACCGAATATTCCGGTACAGATTTATATTCCTTCTGTGCAATTTCCTGAAGGGCGGATTTATAGTTATAATATTTTCCCGTAGTAAGTTCTGACAGTTCATCAAGAACATTTCTTTCTATAAATTTCTTTGCACTCTCCCATCCTCCGTCACGATAAAGAGCTCCTATAACACTTTCAAATGCGTCTGCAAGGACTGATTTAAGTTTTCTTACATTTTCCCCTTTTTCCAGCTCTTTACCTACAAGGAGAAAATCCCTCATTTCCAGTTTTTCTGCAAGTCTTGAAAGGGTATCGCCGCAAACGAGAAATCCTTTTAATTTTGTAATCTGTCCTTCATTATGATTTGGATATTTATTAAAAAGGAATTCCACTACAACCAGATCCAGCACTGCATCGCCGAGCAGTTCGAGTCTTTCGTTGCAGCTTACATGATTCCATCCCTTTTCATCTGCATAAGATTTATGTATCAGTGCATTATGTATAAGAAGTTTATCATTGAAGCGATAATCTATTTTACGTTCAAATCTGCACAGTTCCAACTGACGTTTTGCCGATATACTCATGTTTCGTGATGCGTGATGCGTGATGCGTGATGCGTGATTTATTACCACCCTTCACTCTTCACCCTTCACTCTTCACCTCCTCGCATTCTTTACAAATTCCGTATATTTCCAGCTTGTGGTAGAGAGATTTAAAATTATTTTTTTCAGCCATTTCAAGTTGAAGTCTTTCAATCTGCGGATGGTGAAATTCTTGGATCTGCCGGCATTTTATACATATGAGATGATCATGATGGGTATGACCGTACACATGTTCATACCGTGTCTGACCGTCTCCGAACATTCTTTCCTGTGCCAGATTGCATTCACAGAGTAATTTCATTGTTCTGTACACTGTAGTATAACCTGCTTTTATCCGTTTCTTTTTTAATATAGTATAAATTTCATCTACAGTCAGATGTTTTTCTATGGAGAAAAAAATCTCTGCTATTTCCTGCCTCTGCCGGGAAACATTAAGGTTATGATCATTTAAATATCTTATAAATATTTCTTTTTCGATTGCTTTTGTTAATAAAGTCAATTATTTCACCTCTTCAGGGAGTGACCCGTAATGCGTAACGCGTGATGCGTGATGCGTATTTTACCGGCACCGGGCGACCACAGGGGGGGCGCCCCTGCTGGTCACTAAAATAACCCTACAGTATTCCCGTTCTCATCTATATCAATATGCACCGCTGCAGGTTCGGAAGAAAGTCCCGGCATAGTCATCATCTTACCCAGTATGGGATAGAGAAAACCTGCCCCTGCAGAAGCTCTTATATCATCTACGGGAACGGTAAAATGTTTCGGCGCACCTTTAAGCGTCGGATCATGTGACAGAGACAGATGTGTTTTCGCCATATTTACAGGCATTTTATCATATCCCAGTTTTTTGTAAAGCTTTAATCTTTTCTTTGCCTGAGGTGAGAAACTTACGCCGTCTGCACCGTAAATTTCTTTTGCTATTGTTTCAATCTTTTCTTCTATTGAAATGTTCAGGTCATAGAGAAAATGGAAATTATTCGGTTTCTCACAGGCTTTTACCACAGCTTCTGCCAGTTCCGTAGCACCTTCTCCGCCTTTTGCCCAGCACTGAGATTCTGCTGTGAAATCTGCTCCCTGTTCTATGGCTATTCTCTTTACTGCTTCCACTTCTTCCTCTCTGTCAGAGGTAAATCTGTTTACTGCCACCACTGCCGGTATGCCGTGCTTTTTTACTATTTCTATATGTTTTGCAAGATTTTCACACCCTTTTATAAGGGCAGGCATATTCAATTCTTCTATTTTTTCCTGTGGAAGAGGCACTCCCGGTTTTGCTATATAGGCTCCTCCATGCATTTTAAGAGCCCTTATGGAGGCAACTATGACTGCTGCATCAACAGTGAGCCCCGAAAGTCTGCATTTTACATTTATTAATTTTTCAAAACCGCAGTCGGAGCCAAATCCGCATTCTGTTACAACATAATCGGCAAGTTTAAGGGCAACCATATCTGCGAGGGCTGAATTATTTCCATGGGCCACATTCGCAAAGGGGCCTCCGTGGATTATGACAGGCGTATTTTCAGTGGTCTGTACCAGATTGGGCTTTATGGCTTCTTTCATAAGAACAGTCATGGCACCTGCTGCTTTTATATCTTCAGCAGTTACAGGTTTTCCGTCAGGCGTAAACCCTACAACCATTTTAGAGAATCTTTTTCTCAGGTCGAAAAGGCCTGTGGTAAGGGCAAGTATTGCCATGGTTTCGGACGCCACTGTTATATCATAGCCTGTTTCCCTGGGAATACCGTTCTGGCTGCCTCCGAGGCCTGTAATAATATTTCTGAGTGCTCTGTCGTTCAGGTCAACACATCTTCTTATGAGTACATTCTGGGGGTCAATATTTAATTTATTTCCGAGCAGAATGGAAGTGTCTGTCATAGCTGCAAGGAGATTATGGGATGTTTCCACTGCATGGCAGTCACCTGTGAAATGGAGGTTTATCTGTTCCATAGGAAGAACCTGTGAGTAACCTCCTCCGCATGCTCCTCCTTTTATGCCGAAGGTCGGTCCTTTTGATGGCTGGCGGCTTGTATTACAGACTGATTTGCCGATTCTCGCAAGTCCCTGTCCCAGGCCGAGAGCAGTAACGGTTTTGCCTTCTCCTAGAGGCGTCGGAGTAATGGCGGTAACTGCTATAAATTTCCCTTTTTTTCTTTCCTTCAATCTCTCCAGTATGGAAAGAGAGATTTTCCCTGTGTGTTTTCCGTAAGGTTCCAGTTCGTCTTCCAGAATACCGAGTTTTTCCGCTATGTCTTTTACAGGTTTCAATGTAGCTCTCTGAGCTATTTCCAGGTCGTTTGGCATGTGTTAGATTCTCTCCTTTTTTATGTGTGATAAATATTTTACGTGACGCGTGACGCGTAACGCGTGACGCGTAGGATACACCATGCTCATTACTTTTCACGACTCACGTCTCACGATTCACGACTCAAATTCATAAGATAAATAACAGCTTATATGTTTCTCTTCAAGAAACCTTTCCACGTCAGGTGTAACAATATGTGTTAACATGAGAGGAAATATTTCTTCTCTTATTTCTTTTTTGAGTCTTTCTATTTTCTTTAAAAATTTTATTATATCTTTCTTTCCTAACTGATATTTTCCCTCTCCTATTATATATATTTTATT
This sequence comes from uncultured Synergistia bacterium, assembly GCA_964431735.1. Lineage (GTDB taxonomy): Bacteria > Vulcanimicrobiota > SpSt-956 > SpSt-956 > JAKJGF01 > CALARM01. The sequence continues at coordinate 11,947 of CAYSLJ010000193.1, forward strand.
TCCATCTTTATTAATTCCTTCTCCGTAGACATCAATCTGTTCTTCTGTTCCGTCAACATATACATAATATTTTCTCAGAAGTCTTCCTTTTATATCTATATATTGCTCTCTTTTTAACAGTGAGGGGAGAGCTTTATAGGCTGTATTTTCAAGAGAAAAACCGATGGAATGGGATATTCCTCCCAGATCCTGTTGAATTTTTTCTATTTTTAAGTCTGTTCTTTCCTGAGCTTCTGCCAGTTCTTCCACTTTCCCGGATAATTGCCCCACTTTATTTGCATCGAGCTCTTTCATCTCTTTTTTCCGTATTTAAGATTCCTTTAAAAAATTTCTTTCATTTATATATATTACTCATTACAATTAGTTTCTATCCATAAATTATGACTTTATGTGAGGGATATAAACCCGTCACGCGTCACGCGTTACGCGTCACGACAATATAATTATAACACGCCAGATTTTTTACCACAATAAATTCTTAAAAAACTAAAAAAATGAGAGGAATATGAAGGATTTTATTCTGTTTTATAGAATAAAAAGTGAACATCTTACAGAATAAAAAATGGTAATTTAAAATAAAAATGAAAATAAAAATAAAAAAAGCAGGATTTTTGAAGACTTCTATCGAATCAAGTAGGTCGAAATTTAAAATGAATTTTGAAAAAATATTAACCTTTAAGGAGCAATGTTTATCCCTGTAATAGAAATTTTTTATTATAGATATTTATAAAATACTAAATTTTATAGAAGGAATTTTACCCTGAGGTTCGAATATTTATATTTACTCTTTATGTGGAGTTTTTGTCTGGCATATAAATTAGCCTGTAATATAAAAATTAAATTCATAAAGGAGGGTGTGTCATTCAGTGAAGAAGAGAAATAAGCGTTTATTTCTAATTCCTTTTACTCGTTCTCCAACGTGATAATTATTAAAAATTAAGGTCGATAAATTTT
>CAYSLJ010000194.1:0-12818 GCA_964431735.1 uncultured Synergistia bacterium
GTGGGTGAGGCTCTTCCGAAAAATCTATAATCCTCTTGCAAAAAAAACTCTTATTACAGACTGCTACGATATTACATTTGTTTAATTTATAAATTACTGTTAATACGGTATATATTTTTCTCCAGAGCCTCACCCACCGGAAGGGTGTAGAATAAATATTACTTTTCGGATAGGTTCTAAATAATTCATAAATGGGTAATAATTTATCTGGAGCGATACTAAACCTATCCAGATAAATTAGTAACCATTTTATCAGCTTCTGCCTGCCAGGCTCTTACGAAGAAAAATAATTTTCCTTTTATATCGTGACGCGTGACGCGGAGGATACTAATTGTTCTAACAATTTGCCGGAGTTATATTTCTCTGCCGCAGTCTATACAGTATTTATTTTCTGCAGATGAAGTTGTGCCGCAGGAGGGGCATTGTTTTTCTCTGGAAGCTTCATAAGAAGATTCGATAAAATCATCTGTAAAATCAGAAATTACAGGAAATATTTTATGAGGAGTCTCTTTACTATAAGATTTATCTGCAGATTTTTTCCTTCCTGTTTCTTGAAGATGTTTCTTTTCTTCTACCTGAGTTAAAGCTTTTAAGGTTTTTTCTTTTGACTGAGCCAGATCTTTTATCCTTTTTTCTTCTACCTGAGTTAAAGCTTTTAAGGTTTTTTCTTCTAACTCAGATAAAACTTTTATTCTGTCTTCTTCTGCCTGAGCCATAGCGTTTATCTTTTTTTTTTCTATTTCAGATAAAGCTTTTATCCTGTCTTCTTCTGCCTGAGCCATAGCATTTATCTTTTTTTCTTCTGCCCTGGCTATAGCTTTTATTCTTTCATCTTCTGCCTGAGCCATAGCATTTATTTTTTTTTCTTCTTCTAACAAAGGATCTTTTCTCTCCTGTGAAATTATATCTTTTCCGGATATGTTTATTGCGATTTCAACCATAATTTCGCTTAAATATAGAAGATCCTGTGTATTATCTATAATACGTCTCGTTTTATTCTGAAGTTTTGTTTCTGAGAGAGTCATATTTATGAGATAGGAGCCATATAAAAGTTTTCTCTGTAAATCAGGAGTAAACACTTCATTTATTTTATCAGCAGGGGAGGTTTTTATCTTAAACACATCGTCAAATCTTATATTTCCAGTTTGAATATCTTCACTACCAAATATTTTTTCTATTTTATTGAAAAAACAATTTTCCCTGTAAATATGAAAATTATACACTGAACGTTCAGGCAGTTTAATTGTAATAACAGTATAGATTATACTTTTTTCACCTGTGCCTTCCGTAACAGTTTCAAGAACATAATCGAGCTCTCTGTATTTCCCTGTAATCTTCGGGAAAAGTACCTGTTTCTCAAATGTTATACCAAGACCTGAATCTGAGGCGAATTTTTTCCATGTTGCCTTTATTGCCCTCTGTCTTGAAGAAATGGGTGACCGGGCAAAAATGCCAACAATAAAAATTAAAAAAAATATAGACAAAAAGACAAATAAGCCTTCCATGAAAAATTCCTTATTTTTCCTTTCTCGTATATAAAACCTTTCGTTATTACAATGCAAAAATCCTCTCTCTATTAAAAAGTGCAAAATTATATAAAAATAAAGAATCCTTTTTTTATTTTTTCTATCTAATCAGGTAAAAGACAAAAACAGAAAAACAAGGAGGAATAGATTATGAATAACACAGAAAATAAAAATGTAACCTGTGAAATAAACACCGGATGTTCGACATGTCCTTTATATCATGGAGGTTCATGTAGTGCCAGAAAGGAGAATTCTTCTAATTCAGAGAGTTGTTCACTCGTACCTGTGGCAAAAAAATCAGCAGAAAAGGCAGAAAAATTTCCGAAGAGATTTTTTATGAAAAAGGCAAATGTAACTAAAATACAGATGTTTACCTGGATTATAGTTCCTCTTATATCACTCGGCGGACTCTGGTATCATAAAATTGGACTTATAATGCCTGTAATGATGGTCTTTTTGTTGGTGCTGTCATATTTCAGAGGCAGATTCTGGTGCGGAAACCTCTGTCCCAGAGGTGCTTTCCTTGAATTATTCATAAAACCTGTATCTTTTTACGGAAAAATACCGGATCTGTATAAATCCAAATATTTTCGACTTGTCGTAGTAACAGTATTTATGGGACTGTTTACACTGAGAACAAAGGCGGCTTTCGGCGCCTGGCCTCTGATGGAATCTCTCGATAAATGGGGCCTTGTATTTGCCACATTATGTCTTGTAACGACAATTATAGCAGTAGTTTTAGGTGTTTTTTATTCACCGAGAGCATGGTGTTCCTTCTGTCCTATGGGTACTATTGAAAAAGGGTTGTATAATATAAATAAAAAAGTAAAGACTTTATCCATAAAGGAGGCAAAATAAAATGTTCGGAACCTTACTTCATGATAAAAAGGTGAGTATTGATAAAGAAAAATGCATGAAATGTGCCCTCTGTGCAAGGGTATGTCCGATGCAGTTATCTCCCTATACAGACTATGATGATACGTGTCAGTTGAAAAGTGATGATTGTATAAGGTGCGGTGCCTGTATAGCAAACTGCCCTGCAAAAGCTCTCTCCTTTGAAGAGAACAGATCCTTTACGGGAGAGCCATGTCCTCATAAGAAAAAGAGGCCTGAATACAGGGCAGTCATAGAAAAAGTTGAAGATCTTACACCTGATATAAGACAGTTTACCTTTAAATGTATAAAACCTGAGAAAGTGAGTTTTAAACCGGGGCAGTTTATGATAATAAAAGTTCTGGACGGCCCTATCGTATTCAGAGCTTATTCCATAAGCTCCACACCTGATGAATGTTCTTTGCTGAGGCTTGCCATAAAAAAGGTTTCCGACGGACTGGGATCTCCTCTCGTATTTGAATTTAAAGATGGCATGGAAGTTTTGCTTGAAGGGCCTATGGGAGAATTTACCCTTCATGATGATAGTAAAGATATTATAATGGTTGCAAACGGCATAGGTATAACTCCTTTTGTTTCAATGGCAAAAGAATCTCTCAAAAGAAAAAAAGGTAAAGTTAAACTCCTATTTGGAGTGAGACATGAAAAAGATATCATGTATGATGATTATTTTAAACATCTTTCAGAAGAATATCCTCATTTTGAATATATACTGTCTCTAACGAAACCTTCTGAGAACTGGAAAGGATATGAAGGCAGAGTCCCTGCCATAATAGAAAAAATGAACCTTAAAGGTTATGATGCTTATCTGTGCGGTTCTAAACCTATGTTGAATGATACAAAGCAGGCCCTTGTGAAAAGGGGGATAAAATCAGAGAGGATTTTCTTTGAATCATTTTTTTAAAAATTGTAAAAAAATAATCTCTTTAATTTTCAGGTTTCAGGTTTCGGGTTCCTGACCTGAAACCTGTTTAACTATAAAGCCAGTAAAAACAAAGAAATTGTGAATAAATGCAAAACAAATTATAGTTACTATACTTTTGCAGATTTCTTAAAAACAGTTGTAATTACTAAATTTAAGGCTAATTAGCTATTAGTAATTGGACTAAGGACCATAAGCTAAAAGCTAATAGCTCTTTGGGACTTACATAATTTTATTCAACTATGTAAGAATTATAATCTTTAAAAAAGTGCAAAACTATAGTATAGTTATACATTTTTAAATTTCTTAGTATAGAAGAAGGATTTTTAAAAAAAAATTTAGAATTAATAGATTAAATTAAATTTATAGTTAGGTACTTTAAGAAAATAACCATTTTAAAATTATTATACTCTCGTGCATAAATAATGACATCAGAATATTTACTGTAAAGTTAAGTAATTATAAGAGTATTATAATTATTTACTGGTGCACTTATTAACAGATTTGAGTATAGAACAGCTTTTGTATTCCCATCATCTGTGACATGTCACAATATAACTGTAACAATGATGAAGTTTTTCCTGACAGCCACCTGACTTTATAAATAATAACCTCGTAGCGTAATGCGTGATGTGCTCTGTTACGATTTTTATATAAATAATTTTAATCTGGAGGTATTATATGCTAAAAATATCAATACTTATTATTCTATGTCTTATAATTTCATTACCTGTTATGGCAGATCCTTTTTCCGATGTTCCTCAGGGACACTGGGCTTATGATGCAGTGCAGATGCTTGAAGAAAAAGGTCTTGTAGAAGGATATCCCGATGGTCTTTTTAAAGGTGAAAGGCCTATGACCCGTTATGAAATGGCTATGGTTGTTGCAAGAGTTATTGCAAAACTGGAACAGGTTCAGTCTTCTATCCCGGAGATGCCAGATCTGTCCATATATGCAACAAAAACAGATCTCGAAGCTATAAATAAATTAATCGGCGAGTATGGTAATGAGCTGGATGCTCTTGGAGTAAGAGTTACAAATGTAGAGGATACGCTCGGTAAACTTTCAGGTAGAGTTGAAGAACTGGAAAGAATAAAATTGAGCGGTACCTTTGAGAGTGTAGGACTGTCTACCGGTATATCTCCGAAAGACGGGAATGTTTCAGGTCCGGGTACTCCTGATACAGATGCACATATTGTAAGACCCGGCTATGACAGGTATATGTATCCTATCAGTGAACCTTTTAAACTGGGTAATGCAAATGCTCTTGTATCAAGGCTGGATTTGACGATAACTGCAAAAATTGCTGATAAAATTAAAGGTGGAGCAAATATTATAGCTTACAGCGGATTTGGGGATAAAAATCTTATAGAATGCTGGGGACTTATGGTGCCTTACAATACAACAGGTGTTTCCTCTATATGGACTCAGAATTTCCAGGCCAACATGGGAACACTCTGGTTGGATAGTGATGTAGAAAACTGGGATTTTACCATTAAAATTGGAGAATATAATTTAAACAAGGTATCTAAAAATCTCTTTTATGCCCAGAGAAGTACTATTGGTATGGGAGGAAAAGATGTTTACCCTCTGGAAGGAATAAATATAACAGGTAAGCTTTATAAAAAGATAGATATGGAATTTTTTATGGCACAGAATTCCAATGCTTTTAGAAGTTTAAATGATCACAGTATATACAGTCTGGGTACACCTGTTGATGGCTCGATAAGGGTTTTTACAAATGGCACTATGGCTCCCGGACTTTATAATAATTATCTGTACGGTGCCTGGGCTGGCTATGATTATGAAAAGGTTTTTCATATAGAAGGAGCATGCCTGAGGATATATGATGATTATGCCAGTAATCCTGTGACTTCATCTAATGTGCCTTATTTTCAGGAACCAAGAGAAACTATCTATTATGGCTTTAAAGGTCATTATAATATAAAAGAAGATATAAAAATATACGGAGAATTTGCAGGTACACGATTTGACATAAATCTTCGTGATCCTTCCAATCAAAACGGTAAAGGTTATCTGTTCAATGTAGGAGCACAGGTGAAAATGAATAAACTGCAGTTTTATGGAGAATATGATTATACTGCTCCCAATTACGATCCTCTCTCCTATCATCAGACATGGTTAAGAGCCTATAGTGATAGTTATCATAATGGTTGGGACTGGAAATACGGACAGAGATGGGGAAATGCAATAAGATTTGGAAAATTCAGAGCTAATAGACAGGGGTTTGAAGGAGGTCTGTCCTGTAAATTTGAAAAAGGAGATATATACGGAGATTTTAGTTATTTAAAACAGATAGAACCTACCAGAAATACACTGGATGAAAATAATTTTAATATTGATCCTCTTACCGGTCTTAACAGAGTAAATAATTATGGAAATCAGGATTCAATATTTCGCTACAGTTCAGATAGTAAAGGCAGTGAAATATATGTAAGGTTAGGAGGCCGATATGATGCCGGCGAAAAGATACATATCTGGGGTATGTATGATTATCAGAATTTCCAGAGAGATTATGCTTCCGGTACAGTAGGAAGGGTATCTGTTCAGAATACTGATTATTCTTATCATTTCGTCAATACAGGTGTTACATACGATATTACAGATAAATTTTCTGTTCAGGGTAATCTGGAATATTATAAAGCAAAAGGTATAAAAGATAATGGTGGAAATATAGAAGAATCACAGCTTATTCCCGGTATTGGAACTCAGTATAAATTCAATGATACCAGTTCCTGGATTGTGGACTATAAATTTTATTCTTTTAATGATGACACAAGGACTCTTGATAATAGCTGGAATTATACGGCAAATAAATTAGTTACAAGACTTGAAGTGAAATTTTAAAATTTTTTCATTTTAAAGGGGCTGACAAAAACTATGTCAGCCCCTTTAAGGTAATAAAACCGGCTTATAATATTCTATAAAAATATGTCAGACCTGATGTTCAGGTTTCCATATTTTCCATACTTTACCTGCAAGATCGATACCTGGCTTTAAGGTCGGTTTCCCGGGCTGCCATTCTGAAGGCATTACTTCTCCTGTTTTTCTGACATGCTGAAAAGCTTTTATCTGACGGATTAATTCTGAAACATTTCTTCCTACGGAAGGAGTGAGAACTTCCATTGCCTGAATAACTCCATCGGGATCTATAAGAAAACGCCCTCTTATATTGACTCCGCCTGCTTCATCATAAACTCCGTATATTTTTCCTATTTTCCCTCCTCCGTCTGAGAGCATAGGATATGGCACTCCGCCTTCCACCATTTTTGATAATTCTTCTTCCTGCCATATTTTATGAATAAAACGACTGTCTGTACTCACTGAGAGCACTTCTACTCCCATTTCTTTAAGTTCATTGTACTTGACGGCAACTGCCGACAGTTCAGTCGGTCACACAAAGGTGAAATCACCGGGATAGAAACAGAGTGAAACCCATTTACCTCTGTAATCGGAGAGTTTTATATTTTTAAATTCTCCGTTCACATAGGCAGATGCTTCAAAATCAGGTGCTAAAGCACCGACTTTTGCCTGCACTAACTGTTTTTGAACCTCTATATTTTCTGCATTTGTTATCGGCCCTCTGGCAGGTTCAACACACTGAGCTGTATTATCTGTTTTGTTTGACATTTTTTTGACCTCCTTATAATGTTTAAGTTATTTATAAACCGGTTTTATTTTCCAGCAATTTTTATTTTAATGTTTTAATAACATTTTCAATCCTATTAATATAAGCGCTACACCAAAGACCTTTTCCAGGAGATTATTGGATAAATGGGTGGCCAGTTTTGCTCCGAAAAGTCCTCCTAAAAAGAAACCGATGCATATACATATAGCAATCTTTAAATCTACATATCCCTGTTTAAAATAGGTCCATGCTGCCAGAATACCTATAGGAGGTACAAGTAAGGCCAGCGTTGTTCCCTGGGCCTTGTGCTGTGAAAGACCGAACAAAAAAACCAGGGCAGGAACAATAATTACTCCTCCTCCTATGCCTATGAGTCCTCCCAGAAATCCTGCTGCCAGACCGAGTAGTATGTAAAGTAAGATAATGAGCATTGATACACCTCTTTTATTTAATGTGTAAAACGTATTACGTGCCATTTACGCTGTCTGTGAAATACTGTAGAAAATATAATCTTATCTGAGAAAATCATAAAAATCTGTATTGTTTTTTACATACTATATGATGTTTATTTATGTTACTCACCATTTACTTTTCTTACTGCCTGCGAAATAGTATCGAAAAAATGATCTTCACCGAGAAAACTATAAAAATCTGAAGACTTAAGCACATCCCTTACAGGGCCTTTCAGTGATGCTATATAAAATTCGCATCCCTGTAATTTCAGGTTATTTACTATATCTCTCAGTGTTCCTTCTGCAGATGCATCTATATCATTTATACCGCTTCCGTCAAGTATAAAATATTTCATTTCTTTTTTCTCCGAAAGTAATTGAATAATTTTATTCTCCAGAAATTTTGCATTGGCAAAATATAAAGATGCATCGACACGAAGTATACCGATATGAGTCCATGTTATTACTTCGGGAAATCTTTCTACATTTCTGTATATGTCATCACTGTCAGGCATTTTACCGAGAACCGCTACATGAGGTCTTGCAGTTCTCCATATAAACAGGGCGAGAGATGTGATTACACCTGTTAAGATTCCCTGTTCCACCCCTATAAAAAGGGTTGTAAGAAATGTAATTAAAAGGATATAGCCGTCCTTTCTTTTTACTCTGAAGGTATGTATCGCACCTTTTATATCTATAAGCCCTGTAACTGCAACCATAATCACTGCAGCAAGGCATGTTCCGGGTATATAATAAAGGTATGGCGTAAGAAATGCTACGGTCAGAGCAATTGCAGTTGCAGTAATAATAGATGCCATACCTGTTCTGGCACCTGCTTCATAATTTACTGCAGTTCTTGAAAACCCTCCTGTTACAGGATAGGCACTGAAAAATGCTCCTCCTGTGTTTGCAAGTCCCAGAGCAATCAATTCTCTGTTTGCGTCTATATTATGTCTTGTCCTTGCAGCAATAGCTTTTGCTACGGAAATGGATTCCATAAAACCTACAATACCTACAGTAAGAGCTACGAGAAATAGATCAGGAATAAGTTTAAAATCCAGTTCCGGTATTCTGAAAGGAGGAAAGCCTTTCGGCACATTTCCTATGACAGAAATATTTTCCGATAAGTTTCCGTAGTACACTGTTAACATACCGAGAACTATAGCTATAAGAGGTCCCGGGATTTTCCTGTTTATATGTTTCAACACATAGATTATTCCTATGCTGATAAGCCCCATAACCAGGGCAGGCCATTTTATTTCATTAACATGTTTGATTGTTTCGTAAAGTGTTACAAATACTATATGATGATCCCTGATATTTACCCCTGTAAGATGTTTTAACTGGCTCATGCCTATTATAATGGCAGCGGCAGATGTATAGCCGCTTATCATGGAGTGGGAAAGAAAATTATCCAGAAAACCTGTTCTGAAGATACCCATTAATAAAAGTAATATACCTGATATAAGAGAGAGGAATATGGCATGAGCTATATATTCTTCCTGTGTCAGATTGAAACCGGCCAGAGACGATGCAACCATAAGTGAGACTATTGCAACAGGTCCTACGGACAACTGCCTTGATGTTCCCATAATGGCATAAATAGCTAAAGGCACTATGGATGCATAAAGACCTGTTACAGGTGGGAGACCTGCAATCATGGCATAGGCCATAGCCTGAGGTATTAATAATACTGTAATAGTAATGCCTGCCGTAAGGTCTCCCGTTATATCCTCTTTACTGTATTTTCTCAGACAATCCAGAATAGGGAAGAGAGAAAATATTTTGTTTACCGGTTCGAATTTTTCTTTATCCTTCAATTATTGGTTTCTCCTTGTATTCGTGACGCGTTATAATCGTGACGCGTAACGCGTGACGGGTGAATGCGTGATGCGTAATGCGTGATGCGTGATGCGTAATGCGTGATGCGTAATGCGTGATGCGTAATGCGTAATGCGTGATGAGTAACGCGTGACGGGTAATACGGAACTGTTATCATGTAAGCTCAAAATCTCTACCTCCAGTCATTTTTCACTTTTCACTTTTCACTTTTCACTTTTCACAACTCACTATTTTTTAGGTGCAGTTGCAAGATGTTCCAGCTTCGGATAAAGGACGCCGAAGAGATACGTACCCAGTATCATACCTGCCAGAGTAAACAGTGCCGCCAGTTTTCCTTCTCCGAGCTGAGTTAATATGGTACCGGGACATGACCCTGTAATACCCCATCCCAGGCCGAATATAAGTCCTCCTATTACATTACCCCAGTGACGGTCTTTAGGCGATATTTTTATCTCTTCACCTGTTATTGTCTTCAGATGTGCTCTTTTTATTATCTGAATACCTATGGCGCCTATTACCACTCCGCCTCCTATTACTCCCATAAGATGAAGGTTTTTAAGTAAAAACATGTTTGCTATAAGATCATACTGTGTTGCTCCCACCCTTGAGAGGATGAAGCCGAATAAAATTCCGAAAAATAGATTTAATATGGTCATCATTAATGCACCCCCAGTACTCTGAACAGAATATTTATCATAAGGAATCCGCCTATCATAAAACATATGGTTGAAATGAAACTCGGCAGTGCTAATTGCGCATTCCCTACTATACCGTGACCTGATGTACATCCACCGGCAAATCTTGCTCCGAAACCTACCAGGATTCCGCCTGCAAACAACATTATATATTTTAAATAACCGGGGAAAATAGTTGCCAGCATTGTAAAACCTTTGTCGAAATTAAAGGTAAGATCTTTAGATAAAGTTATTGAAATCAGTCCACCTGTAATAAGTCCGACTACGAATAGAAAACGCCAGTCGAATTTATTCTTAAAAGCTTCCTTTTCAAAAAACTTCATTCCTTTTGTAGGAAGAGTTATTTTACACAGATTTACACATCCTGTAGATACTCCCAGAGGGTTACCTGTGAATATGAAAAAGAGAAAAATAAATAAACCTATGGCAGCTCCTCCTGCCCACCAGGGCCATATATCTATAAAAATTGTTTTAAACATTGTAATATACCTCCTGTTAAAATCGTGACGCGTGACGCGTTAAGATACATGTAAATAAAAAAGGATTCTTATTATAGTTAATTTCATAACTTATTAGAAGTTAAATGCTTCGTGACGCGTAACGCGTAATGCGTGACGCGAGAATTACATCTAAATTGTTACGAAATACACTATAATTTATATTGTATTTCATAACTTATTAGAATTTAAGTGAGTAGTGAGTGGTGAGTAATGAGTAGAAATAGATATTCCCACTCACTATTCACTACTCACTATTCACTCAAATATGAAATCTTATACAATCCCCATCACTCATTAAGATAAATAGAATCATAACGCGTAACAGATAACGCGTAACAGAAAGGTGTTCCCATCGCGTCACGCGTCACGCGTTACGCGTCACGATCTAAATCTTAGGTCCATGAACATTCTGGCATACAGGACATGTTTCCGTGAAACCTGCTGCAGCCCATGCAGTCACTCCTCCTGCAACATTTGCCACATTTTTGATTCCCTTTGTTTTAAGGATACTTGCTGCCATGCTGGAGCGCTGTCCTGTGCTGCATATACATAGAACAGGTTCTCCTGTAATATCTTTATAGCCGGTTCTTGTATCAGGTGCTGCCATATGGACGGCTCCTTCTATATGGAAATTCTGAAATTCTCCTTTTGCTCTTACATCGAGTAAAGTAAAATCTTTCCTGTTACACATTTCTTTTACTTCATGAACAGAAATCTGCTTTATACCTTCTACCGGGAAACCGGCATTTGCCCATTTTTGAAGTCCTCCGTCAAGCCATCCTTCAACTTTGTCCAGGCCGACTCTTCTCAGCTGAATAATGGCATCTGATAGATCTTCTTTTGTTTTCACAACGAGCAGTAATGGACGATCTACAGGGAGAAGCCATCCTGCAAAAGTCTGGAAATTACCTGTAAGCGGGTTATGAATAGAATCCGGTATATGATATCCTCCGAAAGCGGCAACAGATCTGGTGTCCAGCACGAGACATCCTTTTTCTATGGCTTTATTGAATTCCCCGGGTGACATGGCTTTTACGGGAGGTAATTCTTCCGTAAGTGTTGGACCTGCGCCGTTTGTGGCAGAACATCGTGAAAAATGATCCGGTGCTGCAGGCATTTCAGCAAGGAGGAATTTTTTGAAATCTTCCAGTGTGGAAGGTTTCAGCGATTTATTGTATCTTCTTTCATAGCCTATGGTGGATGTCCTTTTGGCGCTCATGGCCTTACCACAGAGTGAACCTGCACCATGGGCAGGATATACTTCTACGAAATCAGGCAGTTCCATGAGTTTCTTTAAACTTCCGAATAATTTTTCGGCCAGTTCGTCTGCCATACCTGGGAACAGATCAGGTCTGCCCACATCACCTACAAACAGTGTATCACCGCTGAAAAGTCCGCATGGTTCTTCTCCTCTGGATGTATCTGTTACAACATAGCAGACTCCGTCAGGCGTATGACCCGGTGTGGAAATGACTCTGAATTTTAAATGTTCAATCTGAAATTCATCACTGTCTGATACCGGTTCATGGGGAAATTTGCAATTTGAAGCCTTCGGAGCTATTATTTTTGCCCCTGTTTTCTTTGCAAGCTCCATATGGCCTGAAATAAAATCTGCATGGAGATGGGTCTCAAGAATATGGGTGATTTTATATCCCATATCCTTTGCATCATCAATATATTCCTGTACATCTCTTTTAGGATCTATTATGGCACATTCTCCCTTTCCTCCCAGAAGATAGGATACATGAGCCAGACCCTTTACATAGTATTGTTTTACAAACATTTTTAAAACACCTCCGTAATTTTTTTTTGTAAAAATTGTTATTTATATAGATGCCTTTTTAGTAATTAAAGATTCAATGTTTTTGAAAAATTTACACTGTGCCGCTCCGGACAAACCGGTAATAATATCTGACTTTACCGGTTACTCAGGAAGCTATTACAACATTAATTCCCGCAAAAAAGAGAATTAAAGATCAGACATTTTTCTGTTACTATTTTGTCTGTCCCTGTCATCACTGAGTGGTTTTCACTGAGTGGTAATTTTACAGGATGCGCCACTCTTACTTTTTGTAGATTTTCGAATATTAATTTTTTTGTAATTATTATATTTGATATATAAATGAAAAATTCCTTCCTGAAAATAAAATATTAGCTTGATAAATACTTATCTTTCAGGATATAATTTATGAATAGAGTTAAAAAGGAGGTTTTCTTACGGGATTCAGTTACCTCACTCAGTATCGTAACAGGCAAATTGGTACCCAAAAAATATGGAATACGCTCGTGTCCCTGGCCGGGCTCTGGAGGAAAAGATATGCCGTATTAAAAGAGAGTTATA
>CAYSLJ010000195.1:0-12607 GCA_964431735.1 uncultured Synergistia bacterium
ACTACTCACTATTTATAGTTTTTTGGATACTCTTTTACCTGTTCCGGTACTAAGTGAAATAAGGAATAATTATTAATAAAGGGAACAATCTATAATATATACGAGGAGTATGTCTTTTTCCCTGCCATATTGAAATACTTTATAAAAAATTCATATTTACTGAGGTGAACATGAATAATACATATATGCTCTCATGACGTGTAACGCGTGACAGGCAACGGGGAAAAGGCTTTATTGCAGAATTATAGTCACGTTACTGAAATATTTATTTTTTTTCCATAAATTTTTTCAAATCTTTTCTCTTCCAGTAATACTGTTCAATTGCCGGAGGGGGATCTTTCCAGCAGCCTCCATTTTTGCCGCCTGAAGGTTTTATATCATGAATGGTGCATTTTCTTGTCTTTTCATCTAAAAATATACAGGTACTGTCCATATCAAAAAAACATTTCACAGGTATTACTTTTCCTGCATATTGTCTCTGTTGATGTCTTATAGGCGTAACTACATAATATTTGTTATTTACAATATAAACTGTAAGATATTTTCTGAAAAACTCACAGGGATCAATCTTTAAATGTTCTGCAATTATAAATATATCTTTTTCAACCAGTTTACATGGACTGCCCCAGCAGCAAAAAGTGCAGTTAGTGCAGTAATTCACTCCCAGATCATAGGCAGAAGGCGGTAATTTAGAACGTAATTCCTGTAATCTCTCATCATAATGATTTATTATATCTGTCATAGAAACCTCCGTATAGTCGTGACGCGTGACGCGTGACGCGTGACGCGAGGATTACCTGTGATGTATTGTTTAAACCTTATTATTATGCAATATTTATCCGCTAAAGTCAATTTTCTATATCTGGTCTCATGGTAAATAATTTAACATCAATTTCATAACTATCCATACATAATAACCTCGTAATGCGTAATGCGTAATGCGTGATGCGCAGGTATTAAACCCATCACGCGTTACGCGTTACGCGTCACGACCACTGAAAAGTAACTATAATTTAAATCTCTGCAGGTTTTTAACATTTATATAAGAAACTATTACTGATCTGAGCATAAGCATGTAAAAGTCTTCCTCCTCCCGTCACGCGTTACGCGTTACGCGTCACGAGAGCAAAATATGTATTATTTATGCTCACCAGAGTAAGATTATGAGTGAACAAATTATCAATAGAGAACCCTGTACCGCCATAGTGCTGGCAGGTGGAAAAAGCAACAGGATGGGAACAGATAAAGCATTACTTCCCGTCAGAGGAACTACTCTGATTGAAACCATAATAAATCAAATAAAAAATTTATTTTCTGAAATAATCATAAGTGCTTCGGAGAAAGGTAAATATGAATTTTTAAATTATAGAGTAATCACAGACGAAAGACAGGGAGAAGGGCCTCTTGTGGCTATCCTGTCATGCATCAGGGCATCAAAAAACAGGATAAATTTTGTTACTGCCTGTGATACGCCTGATATGAATATTAATTTCATAAAAAAACTTTTATATGAAGGAGAAACCTTTGATATAGTTGTACCGAAATATAAAGACGGACGATATGAAGCACTTCTCGCAGTTTACACTAAAAATATCATACCGGTCATAGAAGAAGAACTTCAAAAAAAATCCAGAAAGATTTCGCCGATTTTTACAGAATGTAAAACCAGATATGTGAAAATGGATAATGAAACATGGTATAAAAATTTAAATACAATGGAAGATTACTCTTCTTATATAGGATAATATCTACCCGTTTTCTGCTATTAACAGCCCTGCCAGCGCTCCCACTGCTCCGCCAAAAAGTGTAAAACCTATATTCCCGAGCATGCCAAATCCACCCAGAATATTTTCTGCGAAGGCAGTTCCAACCATTCCGACGACTCCTCCAACCGCTGCAACCCCTGCAGGTTCCATTTTA
Source organism: uncultured Synergistia bacterium (assembly GCA_964431735.1). GTDB lineage: Bacteria > Vulcanimicrobiota > SpSt-956 > SpSt-956 > JAKJGF01 > CALARM01. The sequence goes on from CAYSLJ010000195.1 coordinate 1,921, forward strand.
TGTGACAAAATAGCTGATGCAGTAGAACCGGCTTTCATATTTTTAAGTTGAGCTGTCATAGCAATGTTATTATCAGTTGTCTCTCCACCGAGAACTACTTTATCGGAAGCTCCATTATCCTTTGCTTTTGCAGTATTTGCAGACATCTTTGTATTAACTGTATTATATGATGTATTTATTGTCATTCATGACACTCCTTTATTATTTATAAAATATTGTAATATTCTGCATAATAAAACCTGAGAAAAGCGGTAAAAGTTTCAAAAAAAAAATAATTTAAAAAAATCATATATATTATTACTGAGGTGAGCATAAATAATAAATATATGCTCTCGTGACGCGTAATACCAGTTCGCTATCAATTTTATAGTGTAGTTCACAACAAATTACAGATAATCCTCGCGTCACGCGTTACGCGTCACGAAGCACTTAATTTCTAATAAGTTATGAAACTAACTATAATATTATAAATCTCCTGGCTTTGCCTGCCTGGTGCTCCTCCGAAAAAAATCTAAACTGGAACAGGCATATTTGTTAGAGCTTACATCATGCCACTTTGCATTATATTTTATTTAAATAGACTTGTGCCGCCGTGATATTTTTTTCTCCGGAGCACCAGTCAGGCAAAGCACTATAGTTGATAGCCAAATGGTATAACGCGTAACGCGTGACGGGAGGAAGACCTTTATTAAATGCTTATGCTCAGGTCAGTAATAGAAACAAATAAATGATTGATATGTGGGGGCATGTGAATTCTGCACATCTTATTCAATCATGTCCATTTCTCTGAATAAATTCAATCTTTCCTGTGCTTCTTCTTCAGGAAGCCTTTCTATGGCAAATCCGGCATGAATAAGAACATAATCTCCCTGTTTCACATCTTCCAGAAGATCCAGACGTGTTTCAATTTTCATGCCTGATATGTCTACAATACCTTTACTTTCCTGTATTTCCAGGACTTTACCGGGAATGGCAAGACACATATTATCACCACCATTTATTCGTGATGCGTGACGCGTGACGCGTGACGCGAGGATTATTCGCATTTTTAATTATTCAATGGAATGTATTTCTTGTCATGATGGCTTTTTCCTTCTTTTTCACTCATATAAAAGGGATTCTGACAGATCCGGCAAATTATACATGAGTGATTTGTGAAGAGTGAAGAGTAGGGGCGAACAGTGTTCGCCCGGTACCGGTAAAACATGCATCACGCATTACGTATCACGCATCACGCATTACGCATCACGCATCACGCATTACGCATCACGATTAAATTAGAGGTTTAAAACAATGATTTTCAGTGCTATAATAAAAATTCAGGGAGTAGTCCAGGGGGTAGGATTTCGTCCTTTTATTCATAAACTGGCTATGGATAGAAAACTATCAGGCTATATCCTAAACTGTCCCGAAGGAGTTTTTATAGAAGTCGAAGGTCTAAAAGATAATATAGAAAATTTTTACAGAGATATAAAAAAGAGAAAACCTCCTGCATCAAGAATAATAGACACTACAATTAAATACCAGCCTCTGAAAGACTTTAAAAATTTTACTATTAAAAAAAGCAGGACGAACGGGCGTAATGCTATGTTTATATCTCCCGATCTTGCCATATGTCATGATTGCAGACGGGAACTTGGCGATGTAAAAGATAGAAGATATGAATTTCCGTTTATAAACTGTACTAACTGCGGCCCCCGTTACACAATAATAAAAGACATACCATATGACAGACCTCTTACTACTATGAAGGATTTTATCATGTGTCCTCTGTGCCGGAAGGAATATGAAGACATAGAAGACAGAAGATATCATGCCCAGCCTGACTGCTGTTCCGTCTGCGGCCCCTCCCTTTCATGGTATGCCGGTGATATTGAAGACAGAGAAAATCCGGTAGAGAAAGCCTGTAATTTACTGAAAGACGGAAAAATCATTACCATTAAAGGCCTGGGAGGATTTCACATAGCCTGTGACGCCACGAAAGATGAAGCAGTAAAAACCCTGAGAAAGAGAAAAGAAAGACCGGACAAACCTTTTGCCGTAATGTTTCCGAACACTGACATATTAGAAAATTATGCCTTTATCACAGAAGAAGCAAAAAAACTGCTCACTGGCTCCATAAGCCCCGTAGTAATGTTAAAGAAAAAAGAAAATACAGATCTTTCAGAAGAAATATGTCCGGGACTTACCCATATCGGCTGTATGCTCCCCTATACCCCTATCCATGAAATACTGTTCAGAAAAGGAATTTTCAAAGCACTTATTATGACAAGCGGTAATCTTCAGGATGAGCCGATACAGATAAATAATGAAGAATGCAGAGAAACGCTGAAAAATATTGCAGACGGTTTTTTATTTCACAACAGGGATATTGCCAGAAGATGTGATGATTCAGTTGTAAAACAGATAAACAAAAATTTCCAGATTATAAGAATGGCAAGGGGTTATACGCCACTGCCCGTAAAATTAAATTTCTCTCCGGAAAAAGATATTACAATTCTCGCCTGCGGCGGAGAACTAAAAAATACTTTTTCCGTATATAAAGACGGATTTGTTTTTGTAAGTCCTCATACAGGAGATCTGAATAATTTAGAAACCTTTTCTTTTTATGAAGAAACGATAGAACATTACTGTTCACTTTTCAACATAAATCCTTCGGTTATAGCATATGATATGCATCCTTCTTATCTTTCCACCGGCCATGCACTGAAAAGAGAGGCAAAAGTCAAAATTCCCGTTCAGCATCATCATGCCCATTTTGCCTCCTGTATGGCAGAACATGGTGTGAAAGAAAAATCCATAGGAGTCATATTTGACGGTACAGGATACGGTACAGACGGCAAAACATGGGGAGGAGAATTTTTCGCAGGAGACTGTAAAGAAGTGGAAAGAGTGGCCCATCTGAAATATTACCCCATGCCGGGAGGGGATATGGCTGCAGTGGAAGGTTACAGAATGGCACTGTCATATCTTTATCCGCTCTTCAAGGGAGAAATAAAGACTCTGTTCTCCACAGAAGGAAACTCCGGGAATATAATAAATCTTATTAAAAGTAATATAAACTGCCCTAAAACTTCCAGTATGGGAAGATTCTTCGACGGAATTGCTTCAATTACAGGGTTACGGCACAGATCCACCTATGAAGGGCAGTGTGCGATGGAACTTGAGGCCATAGCGGTAGAAAATATAAACAGTTACTATCCTTTTTCTCTGGAAGAAGGAGAGACTTTAATTATAAATCCTGAGCCGTTATTTTATTATCTCCTGGAAGATATAAAAAAGCATATAGAAAGAACCATAATATCAGCAAAATTTCACAATTCAATTGTTGTAATGATAAAAGACATATGTAATAAAATGAGGAAGCTTTATAATCTAAAAAATGTTATACTTTCAGGAGGGGTTTTTCAGAATTCTTATCTTTCTGTAAGAACTGAAAAAATTCTTCTGGAAAGCGGATTCAATGTATATCAAAATATGGAAATTCCACCGAACGACGGAGGGATTTCCATGGGACAGATAGCGGTTGCGTATAGTAAAGTGAAAAGTGAAAAGTGAAAAATGAAGAGTAGGGGCGAACAGTGTTCGCCCGGTACCGGTAAAACACGCATCACGCATTACGTATCACGCATCACGCGTCACGCGTCACGCGTCACGCGTCACGATTATAGCGTCGCGATTATAAAAATCTGGAGATGTATAAATGAGTAACAAAATACTTGACGAATATATAAAAAAAATCAGAAATCTTTCGAAAAAAATTCGTGACGGGAAAATATCTTTCATGGAGGTCTGCGGTACCCATACTATGGCCATATCCAGATCAGGCATAAGGGACATATTGCCGGAGAAAATAAACCTCATCTCCGGTCCCGGATGTCCGGTATGTGTTACATCACAGGGAGATATAGACAGAATGATTAATATTGCAGACAGACGTGATGTAATTATAACGACCTTCGGTGATATGATAAGGGTTCCCGGGAGCAGCAGAAACAGCCTGGAAAGAAAAAAAGCGGATGGTGCCGACATAAGGATCGTGTACAGTCCTGTTCAGGCAGTAGATATAGCAGAAAAAAATCCCGATAAAAAAGTGATTTTCCTTGCAGTAGGATTTGAAACAACAGTACCGGCAATTGCCGGTGCAATTATGGAAGCAGAAAAAAAGAAAGTAAATAACTTCGCTCTTTATCCTGTCAATAAAGTAATAGCTCCTGCAATGAAAGCTCTTGTTACAGACAGGCAGATTGGAGTAAAAGGATTTATCTGTCCCGGTCATGTAAGTGTTATAACAGGGTCCGGCATATATGAATTTCTTGCACGGGATTACGGGATTCCATGTGTAATAGCCGGGTTTGAACCGGCAGATATCGTTATAAGTCTCTACAGGCTTCTTCTTCAATTATATGAAAAAAGATCGGAAGTGGAAATAGAATATTCTCCCTGGGTCAGACCTGAAGGCAATGGCAAGGCAAGGGACATAACATATAAAATATTTAAGTCCTGCCACGCACGGTGGAGAGGAATAGGAGTTATAGAAGACAGCGGTCTTACACTGAAAGAAGAATTTTCTCATAGAAATGCAACTTTCGGATTAAAAATGCCTGATGTGCCGGAGCCGGAAGGATGCAGATGCGGAGAAGTGCTTAAAGGACTTATAAGACCTTCTGAATGTGAGCTGTTCAGGCATGTATGCACACCTGTAAACCCGGTGGGGCCATGTATGGTTTCTACGGAAGGAAGCTGTTCTGTTTATTATAAATATAGTGAGTCGTGAAAAGTGAAAAGTGAAAAGTGAAAAGTGAGTAGTAGGGGCGAACAGTGTTCGCCCGGTACCGGTAAAATACGCATCACGCATCACGCATTACGCGTCACGACTATATGGAGGTTTAAAAATGGAAAAAATCTTACTTGCCCACGGCGGGGGCGGAGTTCTTACAGATAATTTAATAAAAGAGGAAATATTAAAAAAACTGGGCAATAAATTTCTTACACCTCTTGAAGACAGTGCAGTATTTTCTATAGGCAGTAAAAAACTTGCATTTACGACAGATTCCTTTGTAGTAAAACCTCTGTTTTTTCCGGGAGGAGATATAGGAAAAATATCCGTATGCGGTACTGTAAACGATCTGTCCGTATCAGGTGCCACTCCCCTCTATCTATCACTGTCTCTCATAATAGAAGAGGGATTTTCAATGGAAAGTCTTAAAAAAATCATAGACTCCGTTAAAGAAACAGCCGTAGAAGCAGGTATTACTGTCATTACAGGCGATACAAAAGTAGTAGAAAAAGGAAGCGGAGATGAAATATTTATAAATACTGCAGGCATAGGTGTAATTGAAAATGATCAAAGCCTGACACTGGCAGGAGCAAAAGAAGGAGATAAAATTATCACAAACGGATATATAGCAGATCATGGAATTTCGGTGATGCTGCAGAGAAGCGGTATAGCAGTGGAATTACCGGTGGAAAGTGATGTGGCTCCTCTAAATGGTCTGGTAAAAGATATATTAAAATCATCGAAACACATCAGATGTTTAAAAGATCCTACCAGAGGAGGAGTGGCGGGAGCATTGAATGAAATTGCCATTGCATCATCTCTTGGCATGGTAATCTATGAACAACATATTCCCCTGAGAAAAGAAGTTAAATCTGCCTGTGATTTACTGGGCTTTGACCCTCTCACTGTGGCGAATGAAGGGAAAATCATTACTATCTGTGCAGGTAATGAAGCAGAACATGTTTTAAGTGTCATGAAAGAGAATAAATATGGTAAAAATTCCGTTATTATAGGAGAAGTAGTAAATAAACATAAAGGCAGGGTCATTGTAAAAACACCTGTAGGAGGAAGCAGAATCCTGGAGCGTCCCTACGGAGAAAATCTTCCGAGAATATGTTAAATAAAACGTATATAAATTTATAAAATTGGGCAATATATTAATAGAATATTCATACAGAGGAGATCGAGATCGTGACTGAAAAAATAGTCACAGATTGCCGGTAATGCTATGAATAACAATAAAATCAGAGATGCCATGCTGAAAGTAGGAGCCCATCAATTAAGAGCTCCTATTGCAACTATTCAGACACAGCTCAGTACAATATTAGAGCTTTTCGAGCAGGAAATACCGGGAAAAATCAGGCGTCTTATTGAAAGTGCCAGTAAAAAATCTGAAGACATGCTTGAACTTATCAATGATTTACTTGATATTGCCGGCATGGAACAGGAAAAAGTAAAAGAAGAATTTACCACAGTAAACCTGGAAACCTTATTTCTCAATATAACAGAAAACTGCTGTTCCAGGGCAGAAATAAAAGAGATAAATTTACAGATTGATAAAAAAGAAATATTACCTATTGTATGGGGACACAGGACAGGGCTCAAACACATATTTTCCAACATAATAGAAAATGCCATAAAATATACACAGGCAGGAGGGAAAGTAACAATAAAGGCCCATTATGATATAAGAGGAATTCTTAACTGTGAAGTAAGAGATACAGGTATAGGTATCCCTGAAAATGAGATAAAAGATATATTCAATGAATTTTATCGCGGAACAAATGCTAAAAAAGAAAAAAAAGTGGGAACAGGACTCGGGCTTGCTATTGTGGCAAAAGCCATAGAAATTCACGGAGGAGACATAACATGCGAAAGTAATGCAGGAGAAGGAACAGTATTTACATTATCCATACCTCTGGCAAAAATCGAACAAGAAGAAGCAAAATTGCTGGTAGAGAAGAAAAAAGAAGAAAAATTAAAGATAGTTATCATAGGAGGGCGCACTGCAGGGCCAAAGGCTGCAGCAAAAGCCAGGAGAATGAACGAAGATGCATCTATTACAATAATAGAAAAAGATACATCCCTTTCTTATACAGGCTGCGGTTTACCTTATTATATTTCAGGCATGGTGAGAAACCCCAAAGAACTTATGACAACCAATGACGGAGATATAAGAGATCCTGATTTCTTCAGACAGATAAAAGAGATAGACGTTCTTAACAGAACCAGAGCTATAGCTATTGACAGGGAACATAAAGAACTTCTTATAGAAAATCTGAAAACAAAAGAAAAACATAAAATTAATTATGATAAGCTCATTATTGCTACAGGAAGCAGAGCAATTATACCAAAGATAAAGGGAATAAATAAAAAAGGAGTATATACATACCATAAAGTAGAAGATGCAGAAGGATTAAAAAATGAGCTAAAAGATAAAATGGCAAAAGACGTAATAATAATCGGAGGAGGGCTGCTGGGAGCAGAAACGGCAGAGGCACTTTCTATGAGAGGTGCCAGGGTGACAATAGTTGAAGATACAGGGCAGATACTTAAATTTCTTGATAAAGAAATGGCAGAACTGGTAAAAAATTATCTTGAAAGCCAGGGAGTAAAAGTTTTATTAAACCACAGGGTTGAGCGTATATCAGGGGACTCTGCTGCAGACGGCGTAATAATAAAAGGTAATTTAATCCCTGCAGACCTTATCATACTTTCTACAGGTCTCAGACCTGATGTAACACTGGCAAGAAAATGCGGACTTACTACAGGTATTACAGGCGGTATAAAAATCGATGAATATCTCAGGACAAATGACTGTGACATATATGCTATAGGGGACTGTGTTGAAAATATAAATCTCATAACAGGTAAACCTGTATATACTCCATTCGGCTCTATTGCCACAAGACAGGGCAGGGTAGCAGGCATAAATGTGACAGGCGGGAAAGAAGAATTCTACGGTGTAATAAAGACAATAATCATGAAAATATTCGACTATAATATAGGTTCTGTAGGTTTAAATGAAGAGCAGGCATGGAAAGAAGGTTTCGAGCCTGTATCAATTATTGTGCCCGGTCCTGATAAAGATCACTTTTTTCCTTCTGCAAAGCTCATATATATAAAACTTACATGTGACAGAAATAGTAAATTTATTTTAGGAGCACAGATAATAGGGAGAGGAGATATACTATCAAGGCTGAATACTGTTACTACTGCCATATCGGCAAAGATGAAAATTTCAGACCTGTCAAAACTGGATCTTGCCTATGCTCCGCCCTTCTCATCTGCTATGGATATAATTATAACGGCTGCAAATGTATTGAATAATAAAATTGACGGTAATTATACAGGTATATCACCTGTGGAACTGAAGCGTAAACTGAAGAAAAAAGAAGATTTAATACTATTAGATATAAGAAGTCACAGTGAATATGATTATGATTCAATTACAGGTTCGGCACATATACCTTTAAATGTTCTGAGAGGAAGGCTTCATCAACTTCCCAGAGACAGAGAAATAATCATATGTTGCAGAAGTGGAGTAAACTCCTATGAAGCTCTCAGAATTTTTAAATGCCATGAATTTAACAATGCAAAGGTTCTGGATGGTGGCATAGTTACATTCAGAGGAGAAACGACAGAAAAATATTATAATCGTGAGTCGTGAAAAGTGAAAAAATTGAATCTTACTTACTATTCACTATTCACTAATTAATAGATTTACAAAATCAAGTAATATTTCCAGTAAAAGTGAATCTACCTGTCATAAAAAAAACACTACCGTAATTATAAATTGTAATGAAAGTAACTATAATTAAACAAGGAGTTATGTTATAATAAAATACAGATATTATCAATATGGATAAAAACTACATTATAAATAAAATTTGTAAAAACTATCTATATATAAAACATATGGCAGGTATGTTATGCTGAAAAATGAAAATCAAATTCTCTTAAATCGTTATAAAATATTAAATTTAATAAAAAGAGGAGCCATGGGAGTAATATATATGGCAGAAGATCTGCATCTGGAAAGAACCTGTGCTGTCAAAGAATTATTAATAGATTTCAGTAATACATCTGGGGAAGATATTAACAGGGCAATAGAAAACTTTAAAAGAGAAGCGAGAATGCTGGCTGAATTACATCATACAAATCTGCCAAAAGTGTATGATTATTTTGTATCAGAAAATAAATATTTTCTTGTTATGGATTATATAAAAGGTGATGATCTTCTGTCACTGATTAACCGGCGATCCGGTGGTTTCCCGGAAGACGTAGTGGTCACATGGCTCTTTCAGTTATGTAGTGTTCTGGACTATCTTCACACACATGACCCGCCAATAATATACAGGGATGTAAAACCATCAAATATAATGTTACGGGAAAAAGACAGAAATTTGATTCTTATAGATTTTGGTATAGCTGTAATATCAAGCGGAACTCTTCCATTAAAAAAGCGGGATAGTCCGGGCACACTGGGCTATGTATCACCGGAACAATGTGACGGGAAAGCCTCTCCGGCAGGTGATATATACTCTCTTGGCGCAACGGCATATCATCTCCTTACAGGACATGTGCCTCCTGTTTTTACAGAAATTACCATAAAAGAAAAAAGAGAAGATATATCTGATGGACTGGAAAAAATAATTTCGAAATGCCTTAAAAAAAATGCACGGGAAAGATATGAAACTATAAAAGATTTACTGGGAGAATTAAAAAAACTGCAGAAAAAGAAAACAAATATGCTGGCAGAAGAAACAATAATCGAGTGCCAGTCAGTTCCGAAGGAAGAATGTTACAACCTGAATCAAAAAAATCTTTATAATATAATTTACAACTATATATCACAGAGTAACTCGGGGAAATTAATAATTAAAGATGAACATGAAGAAGGTGAAATATATCTTAACAAAGGTGATATAACAGGTGCAAAACTTGGCCATCTGTCGGGAGAAGAAGCACTGAACAGCTTCTTTACCTGGTCTCAAGGACTGGTTTTTTATTCAGGTGAAGTAATAGATACAATAGAAATAGACAAATCAACCTCTTCAATTCTTCGTGAATGCCTGAGAATAGACAATGAACTTCAATCAATGAGAAAAGAACTGCCTTTACTGAAACTGGATCAGACTTTTATATTCAATAAATCTTTACCAGCCGATGGAGAGCACAAATTTTCACCACTTGAAATAGCTGTAATAGCATATATAAAGAATAACTTGTCTATAAGAGAAGTAGCCCATAAAGTTAACAGGGATTATTTTAAAATTTTAAAAATAATTTATAAACTGTACAAAGAAAATATCTTTCTCGACTCCTCCGTGCCGGCAAGAAACGTAAAGATTTTAATTGTAGATGATGAAGAAGAAATAAGAAAAATGATTATATCATGTCTGGAAAACAATAATAATTTTCAACTGGAAAGTGCAGGAGACGGAGTTGAATGCTGTCTAAAATTGAATATTTTCAAGCCTGATATTATATTACTGGATATATGTATGCCGGATATAGACGGATATGAGACCTGTAAAGTAATAGATAAAATGCCGAAATTTTCAAGACCGAAAGTTCTTATAATAACAGCAATTAAAAATGATTTAATAGAGAGTCTGCGTGGAAAAGATTATATAGACATTTTATACAAGCCATTCAGACTGAAGGAATTACACAAAAAAATAGAAGAAATTATAGAAAAAATAAATACGCAAAAATCTACCTCTTATTTATGCTGAATTCAGAAGGGATTAAAAAATTACTGCAGTTACGTTTTTTGTAATCTAATCATTTCCATTGTTTCAATAATAAGGGGTTGTCAAGAAATAACCCAATCATATTTACGTCTATATCGTGACGCGTAACGCGTGACGCGAGGATGATAACCGTTCTAACAATTTGCCA
>CAYSLJ010000196.1:0-12344 GCA_964431735.1 uncultured Synergistia bacterium
TAATAGATATTATAAAAATTCGTGAGGCTTTTTGAGACAGCCTCCGCGTGACGCGTTACGCGCAATGGCGTTAAGTTAAGAAACATATAGCAAATTGGCTGCCTGGTGCTCTGGAGAAAAAATATCACGGCGGCACAAGTGTATTTAATTGATATACAGTGTAAAGTAGCATGATGTAAGCTCTAACAGATATAAATGTTACAGTTTAGATTTTTTCGGAGGAGCGCCAGGCAGCCAATTTAGACGGTTATAACGTTAACTTAATGCCATTGCGCGTTACGCGTCACGAGAATAAAATATGCATTATTTATACTCACCTCAGTAAATGATTATATAGTTTCAAAGGTCGGATATTTTTATAAAAATACTGATTTTATTGAGTTTCTTTATTGTTTATGATAATTAAAATTATTGAATTTTATTTTTGATAAAACTATTAATGTATAAAATTTTTTTATTGCCTATTCTGTCAGACTTGTGTTATACTTCAAAATAAAGATTTTATAATATTAATATATAAAAAGAGAAAGCCCTATGGATACAGAAATAAAAACAAGAGATGAAGAAATAAAAATAGACGATATAAATTCCCTGGAGATATTTTCAGGTGTTATAGCCCATGAGTTCAACAATCTTTTATCGGGCATACAGGCATGGGCCCAGATCGGTGAAAAGGAACAGGATATAAAAAATATAAGAAAAGCTTTCAAGAGTATAAATGAAGCATGTCAGAAGGGAACAACCCTGGCAAAAAGTCTTCTCAGCTTTTCAAAAACCCAGGAACTGGATCTGGAGTATGTAGATATACATGACCTGCTGGATGAAACTATAAATCTCATAACAATACAGCTTGAAAAGAAACTTATTACAGTAGAAAGAAATTACAGTGCATTACCTGATATGCTCATAGACAAAGGAAAAATTTATCAGGTTTTCTTAAATATCCTTATAAATGCCAGAGATGCCATAAAAAAACAGGAAGGCATTATAAAAATAAGCACGTCCATGAGAGAAGAACATATAGCGGAAATATCCTTTTCAGATAATGGTAAAGGTATATCAAAAGAAAGCCTGAGAAATATATTTAAACCTTTTTATACGACAAAAATACATAAAACCAGGTCCGGCTCTCTTGGCACAGGACTCGGTCTTGCCATAAGCAGAGATATAATAAGACAGCATAAAGGTGAAATCATGGTAGAAAGTATTGAAGGCAAAGGAACAACTTTTTATATACTTCTGCCTCTGGAAGGATCGAAAAAGATTTAAAAAATCTGTCTTATTCTGCTGAAATAATTAAGGGACTGTAAGAAAATAACCCTGGCAAATTATTAGAATGGTTATCATCCTCGCGTCACGCGTAACGCGTTACACGTCACGATATAGACTGTAAATATGATGAGGTTATTTCTTGACAACCCCTTAGAACGGTTATCATCCTCGCGTCACGCGTTACGCGTTACGCGTTACGATATATACATAAATATGATTGGGTTATTTCTTAACAACCCCTAAGGAGGAATATTTAGTATGTCGCTCGATATAGTTATGCCTGTTTACAATGAAGAAGGCTGTATAGAAGATGTAATAAGAACTATACAGAAAGAAATACTCTCTGAAATACCAAATTCCAGATTACTTGCCATAAACGACGGAAGCAGGGACAGAACACCTGAAATAATCGACAGACTCGGGAAGGAATTTCCCCAGGTCATACCTGTTCATAAACCTAACGGAGGCCATGGCGATGCACTGTTACACGGTCTCTTTGAAGCGGATGCGGAATGGATTTTCCTCATGGATAGCGATGACCAGTTTGAATTAAAGGATTTCTGGAAACTGTGGAATAAAAAAGAACGATATGACATACTTACAGGAGTCAGAAGAGAACGTCACGATCCTCTATCGCGGAAAATACTTACCAGAATAGTAAGATTTTCCATTCTTCTCCTCTTCGGTACCTATATTGAAGATGCAAACATACCTTTTAAACTGCTCAGAAGAGAAGTATGGGAAGAAACGGAAAATTTAATTCCCAGAGCATCGCTTGCTCCTTCTCTATTTCTTGCCATAGCGGCCAAAAAACGTCTATTCAGATATTATACAACTGCCGTCACCCATAAAGAAAGATCTACCGGAGTATGTTCCATAAGATATTTCAAACTCTTCAAATTCTGTCTTAAAGGTTTTATGCAACTGCTGGATTTCAGAATCCGCCTGTTTTTGATGAGATAAAAACGGGGCTATAATAGACCTTCTTATTAAATATGGTGCTAAAAAATAATTATTTAACAAAGCCTTTCATAAAGAGGTGTCTCCTGGTGATTTTATCACTCATTACAATAGCCCTGGTATTACTTGCATGGGCCTATTTTTCCGTTCAGACAAAATATAAAAACCTTGTTTACTATTCTGTCGAAGAAATACCGGCACAGTCTGTAGCAGTTGTCCTTGGAGCGGGCGTATGGGGAGAAACTCTTTCTCCTGTCCTGGAAGACAGAGTTTTTACAGGTGTGGAATTGTATAAACAGGGAAAAGTAAGAAAACTCCTTATGACAGGCGATAACAGCGAAGCAGATTATGATGAACCTGCTGCAATGAAAAAATACGCCATAAAACAGGGAGTGCCTGAAGCAGATATTGTTGTTGACTGCGCCGGATTCAATACTTATGAAAGTTTTTACAGGGCAAAAGAGATTTTTTCACTTACCGATATTATCATAGTAACACAGAAATTTCATCTTCCGAGATCCCTTTATATAAGCAACAAACTGGGATTAAATGCAGTCGGCATAATTTCCGACAGAAGGGAATATGTAGCATCTGACTGGTATAATGTAAGGGAATTTTTCTCAAGTGTAAAAGCCTTTGTCTGGGTGAATATAACAAAACCGAAACCTACTTTCCTCGGGAAAAAAGAAAAGGTTTTTTAAAGATTGATGAATGGATTGATTCTAAAAAATGAATTGTATTTTTAGACTGGTTAATCTCTATGATATATAAAAAGTGGCCTTGAGGCCACTTTTTATATATATTCACTATAGTTAACTTATTGCATTATAATAGCTGTCTCAACACATAATGTAAAATTCCGCCGTGAGTATAATAATTTATCTCTTCCGGCGTATCAATCCTTGCTATAACAGTAAAAGTTTTCTCTTCTTCACCTTTTACAGTAACGGTAATCTCTTTTTTCGGTGTAAGCCCTTCTTTTATGCCTGTAATAGAAAAGACTTCAAAACCTGTGAGTCCGAGGCTTTTGGCACTATCGCCATCTTTAAACTGAAGGGGAAGAATACCCATGCCAATGAGATTACTTCTGTGTATTCTCTCGAAACTTTCTGCAATTACAGCCTTTATTCCGAGCAGTGCCGGCCCTTTTGCAGCCCAGTCTCTCGATGAGCCTGAACCATATTCTTTTCCTGCCAGGACTATAGAAGGCACTCCTTCTTTCTGGTATTCCATGGCTGCTTCATAGATAGAAGTAAGTTTTTTATCGGGAAGATGACAGGTCCAGTTACCTTCATGTGCCGGAGTAAGCAAATTTTTCAGCCTTATATTGCCAAAAGTTCCTCTCATCATCACTTCATGGTTTCCTCTTCTTGCACCGAAAGAGTTGAAATCTTTCGGGCTTACGCCATGGTCAATGAGATATTTCGCTGCAGGACTGTCAGGAGGTATGGAACCGGCAGGGGATATGTGGTCTGTCGTAACGCTGTCACCTGTAAATACAAGTACTCTGGCATGTTCAATATCACCGGGTTTCTGTGGCTCTACAGACATATTTTCGAAATAGGGAGGATGTTTTATATAAGTAGATTTCGGATCCCATTCATAGAGTTCACCTTCGGAAGATTCTATGGCTTTCCACTTTTCATCACCATCAAACACTTTACCGTATTCTGTTTTAAACATGCCGGTTTTTATATATTCATTGACTCCATGATGAATTTCTTCGGATGACGGCCATATATCTTTCAGATAAACAGGTTTTTCGTCTTTATCATATCCGACAGGTTCTTCCATAAGATTAATATCCATTGTGCCTGCTATGGCATAGGCCACAACGAGAAGAGGTGAAGCAAGATAATTGGCTCTCGCAAGGGGATGAACCCTTCCTTCGAAATTACGGTTTCCGCTTAATACAGATACGAGAAGAAGTTTTTCCTCTTTAACCGCTCTGGTGAAAGGTTCAGGTAAGGGGCCGCTGTTTCCTATACATGTGCCGCAGCCGTAACCTGCTACATGAAAACCGAGTTTTTCAAGATACGGTAAAAGTTTGCTTTCTTCGAGATAGGCAGTAACAACGCGGGAGCCGGGAGAAAGGCTTGTTTTTACCCATGGCTTTACCTTCAGGCCTTTTTCTACCGCTTTTTTTGCAAGAATTCCTGCACCTAACATTACAGAAGGATTTGATGTATTGGTACAGCTTGTTATGGCAGCTATGACTACAGAACCGTCTTTAAGCTCATAATCTCCTGCATTGAAAGATTTCTTTTCACCCTTTAATTCACTTATATAGTTGTTAAAAGAATCCTTTGATGATTTAAGTGAAATATGTTCCTGCGGTTTTTTGGGCCCTGCGATACAAGGTTCTATATCTGACAGATCAAGTTCCAGTCTGTCATTATACAGAGGCTCCGGACTGTCTTTAGTTCTGAAGAGTCCCTGTTCCTTTGTATAGGCTTCCACAAGTTTTATCAGATGTTCATCTCTTGCAGTGAAACGCAAATAATTAAGGGTTTCTTCATCTACAGGGAAAAATCCCATTGTTGCGCCATATTCGGGTGACATATTTGCAATGATTGCTCTGTCAGCAAGACTGAGATGGGCCAGACCGGGGCCATAGAATTCTACAAATTTTCCTACCACGCCGGCTTTACGAAGTATTTTTGTAATGGTCAGAACGAGATCGGTTGCTGTAACTCCTTCATGTAAAGAGCCATTTAATTTGAATCCCACTACCTGAGGAATAAGCATGGAAACAGGCTGGCCCAACATGGCAGCTTCTGCCTCTATACCTCCCACGCCCCATCCGAGTACACCCAGGCCGTTAATCATAGTTGTATGAGAATCTGTTCCTACGACTGTATCGGGATAGGCAAGAACTGTTCCGTTTTCAGAAGATGTAAAAACAACTTTACCGATATATTCAAGATTGACCTGATGGATTATACCTGCTCCGGGAGGAACTACGCTGAAATTCCGAAAAGACTTCTGTCCCCATTTCAAGAATGTATATCTTTCCGTATTTCTTTCATATTCTCTTTCTACATTCAATCCGAGAGCTTTTTCGGAACCGGCATGATCTACCTGAACAGAATGATCTATAATAAGATCAGACTGCTGGAGAGGATTAATTTTATTCGGATCTCCTCCCAGTTTCTTTATGGCATCTCTCATGGCGGCAAGATCTACTACAGCAGGAACTCCTGTAAAATCCTGCATAAGAACCCTTGCAGGCATAAAGGATATTTCTTTTTCTGTCTTTTTAGAAGGATCCCACATGGCAAGAGCTTCTATATCTTCTTTTTTGACAAAACCTCCGTCTTCCTGACGGAGTAAATTTTCCAGTAAAATCCTCAGGGAAAAAGGAAGTTTATCTATCTGAAATCCTGCGTTTTTCAGTGCTCCCAGATGAAAGATATCATAGGATTTTCCTCCCGCTTCGAGTTTTTTTCTGCTTTTGAAACTATCAAGCCTTTTCATTGTTAATACAACTCCTTTTACTCGTAACGCGTGACGCGTGACGCGTGACGCGTAATCAATATTGCCCATAAAATATAAATAGGGCGAAAATAAGACGTGAAAGTAATTCGACTGTGTCATACGTTTTATGTAAACATTCATTATACGTTTATACAAAACACATTACACTCTCGATAATCTCTCACGTCTTATGTTTAAAAATTCAATAATTATTTATATTTCTACTCTTTTTTATTATCTCCTTCCGAAGAAATTTTTTCTTCCGGTAAAGCTATTATAATTACATTATTCTTCTCATTGAGATATTTTATAGCTGCTCCTTTAACCTCTTCGGCTTTTATTCCGGAAATTAAATCCTTATTTTTAAGAGCTTTTTCACGATCATAATTAAAGAGATAACTTCCCTGAATTTCACCGATCCAGAAGGAATTTCTCTCAAGTCGCTCTTCATAATCTTTCAGAAGAATGGTTTTTGCCGAATCCAGTTCTTTCTCCGACGGGCCGTTCTTCTGTATATCTCTGATTTCTGCCATCATACATTCTGTAACCTCATCTACCTTATCAGGGTTACATCCGGCTCCGAGTTCAACTCTGCCATGGCCTTTAATGGTAAGAGGGGAGATATTTCCTGCCCATACGGCATATACAAGGCTTTTCTCTATTCTTATCTTATCCCAGTAACGCATATCGAGTATCTTGGCAAGAACTCTGAGAGGCACCACATCAGAATCGTTTTTCATACATCCCGGAAAGAGAACTGTCAGAAGACATCTGTTTTCCATACCTCTGTAAACCATACGTTTTGTATTGCCTTCAGGGAAATCTGCCCTGAAATATGTACAGGGCACAGAAGGTTTCTCACCTGCAGAAAGAGAACCGAAATATTTACATATAAGAGCAGTGGCCTCAACAGGGTCGAATGCGCCTGTAATTACAAGTTCACTGTTTGAAGGTACACAGGATAAGGTCTGAAACAGTTTCAGTTTTTCCCTGTCTCTATATCTGTCTACTTCCTCTTCAGTAGCAGTACCGGAAAGAGGATTACGGGGAAGAAGAATTTTATTTTCTGCTTCCTCCATAGCTCCTTCCTGGTACTGTGACATATATCTTATATTGTCCTGTACAAGTTTTATACCATAGGCTATTCCTTCTTCTCTGTAACCGGGACGAACCATATACTGATACATCCACTGACAGAGTTTTTCTAGTTCGGCCTTTGCAGAACTTCCATGAATACCGTACAGAGTGCTTCCGCCTGTGGAAAAACGTATATTTGTACCTTTAAGTAATCTCTCTACTTCGAATTGACTAAGATCTTCAGTACCACCTTTTCCCCAGGCAATCTGGGCCACATCACACATACATGGAGTGTCAGGTTTTTCAAGAAGTTTACCTCCTGCAGACACATAGCTTACATATACAGTATCTTTATCGAATTCAGTCGGTTTAAGAAAAACTGTAAGACCGTTTGAAAGTTTTAACTCTGTAATGCCAGGTTCTTTATATTCTTGAGTGGATACAATCTCAGACGGTTTTAATTTACTGTAATCATAGGAATAATTTATTTTTTCCAGTTTATAAGGAATACCACCGCTTTTTATTACAGTATTTACAGATGACATTACCTGTTCTTCTGTTATCTTTTCCATATCGGCCGGTGGTCCTTCTATTATGACAGACATATTTACCGGTTCAAAAAGATATTTTATACGGGAGTTAATCTCTTCATCCGTTATTAAAGGAAGAAGTTTCTGTGCAAGTTCATAATCCTGTTCATAAGAGGTATATATACTGTCATGCATAAGATCACTCATAATAGAACTGATATAAGAACCGGCCTCTCTGGTATCTTTCTCTTCCTTTGCCTTTCTCAAATTCTGAAGCATCTGTGATTGTGCTTCATCTCTTTCCACATCAGTAAATCCATGGGTGCGAAATCCTTCTATATATTGCATCATAACATCAAGGGCCTTCATGGATTTTCCCGGATTAACTTCTGCGCTGAAGCCCGCTTCGGTAAGGGATCTGAGCCATCCTGATTTATAGCCTGACGCAGTGATAATAGGTGTATCAAGCTTATATTTTTCCAGTGAAAATCTCATATTTATCATCGTAAATAAGAGTCTGTCACAGAGATCTCTTTTATGATCTTCTATGGTTACTGTTTTTTCAGATTCTCTCAGGTAACTTATAATGACAGATGTAGGTTTCAGTTCAGGGTCTGTTATAATCCCCGTATAGATTTCTTTATGTGGTTTAAAAGGTACGTATAAATCAGGTTTATCGGTTTTTGCCTGAGGAACAGGAGAAAATATAGTCTTTATTTTTTTTTCTATTTCTGAAGCCTTACAGTCTCCGACTACTACAATACTCATCAGGTCAGGTCTGTACCAGGTAGAATAAAAATTTCTCAAATCTTCGTGAGAAAATTTTTCAATAGTTTCTTTTATGCCTATAGGTAACCTGTCAGGATAGAGAGAATCTTTAAAAATAAGATTAATCCGTTTTTCCCATACCCTTTTATCCACATCGGAACCGAGGCGTAGTTCTTCCAGTATGACAGGCCTTTCCCTGTCTACCTGTTCTTTGAGTAAAAGCATATTAAAAGCATAATCAGAAAGGGCTATAATGGCTTTATCCAGATATTCTTCTTTCTCATTATTAACTTCAATCATATAGACAGTTCTGTCAAAAGCGGTATAGGCATTTATATCAGGTCCCATATCAGTACCTATACTTTCAAAATATTTAACAAGTTCTCCTGGAGGAAAATTTTTAGTGCCATCAAAGCCCATATGTTCCAGATAATGGGCTATACCTCTTTCTTTATTTGTTTCCTGCAAAGAGCCTGCTCTTACTGCAACCCAGGCAAGTATGCGGTTTTTCGGTTTTTTATGTTCCATTATATAATAATCGATACCATTATCCATTTTCCCTTTGAGAATATACTCGGGCCATGTAAGCGATTGTTTTAAATCGATCTTTTCCTGAGCAAATCCGCAGCTCATTACTATAACGAGAAATGTAATAAGAGCTATAATTTTCAGAGATTGCTTCATAATATCATTCCTTTCTTTTTTTCGTGATGCGTGACGCGTTACGCGTGACGGGAGGATAATCATAAAGAGTCACGAAATAATTTGTATATAAAATAATAACATAAAGAAAGAAAAAAAAATAGCTGTTATCGTCAGTTTAATAATATCGTAATGCGTGATATGCAAAAATATATTATTGAAAAAGGTGAAGCAAATGATAGAGCAGAATGAAAATCCTGATAATCCCATAAATCCTGTAAATCCCTGTCTGGTCATATGCGGACAGGCAGGACAGGGTATACAGACCATAGAAGATATACTGAGCAGAGTAGCAAAAAACTCCGGTTACAATGTTTTCGCCACGAAAGAGTATATGTCCCGTATCAGAGGAGGTTTTAATTCCACAGAAATAAGAATTTCCGAAAAACCTGTAAAGGCTTATAGTGACATAATAGATATTTTAATACCTATAGGGAATGATAATCTGGATCACCTTGAGAAAAAGGTAACAGAGAAAACACTCATAATAGGAGAAAAAATCTCTACAAAACATAAATTTATTGAAGTACCTTTTGTAAAAATAGCATCGGAACTGGGAAATAAAATATACTCCAATGTGGTTGCCGCAGGTATGGCTGCCGGGATACTCAATATAGAAGAAGATCTGATGTTTGATTATGTGAGAAAATATTTTTCAAAGTACGGGAAAGAAATAATAGAAAAAAATATAGAAGCAGCAGGGAAAGGCTATGAAATAGCCTCTACTGTAAATATAAAAATTTCTATAAAAAAAGATGAATTAATAAAAGACCACATTATAATGACAGGAACAGAAGCAGTAGCCCTTGGCTCTATTGGAGGGGGATGTAATTTCATAAGTTCCTATCCCATGTCACCCGGAACAGGAGTACTTACGTTCCTCGCAAAACACTGTAAAGATTTCGGTATAATAGTTGAACAGGCAGAAGATGAAATAGGAGCGATAAATATGGCTGCAGGGGCATGGTGTGCCGGAGCCCGGGCTATGGTAACAACGTCTGGCGGAGGATTTGCCCTTATGGGTGAAGGACTGAGCCTTACAGGAATAATGGAAATTCCAATGGTTATTCATATTGCCCAGAGACCGGGGCCTGCTACTGGAGTTGCAACAAGAACTCTTCAGGGAGATTTAGAATTAGCCCTTTATTCAGGCCATGGCGATTTCCCCAGGATTATCTTTTCCCCGACAGGAATAGAAGATGCCTTTTACCTGAGTGCCAGAGCCTTCAATATGGCAGATAAATATCAGGTTCCGGTTCTTATACTGACAGATCAATTTCTGGTAGATTCATATTATAATATTAATATAGATAAATTAAGATTTTCTGACGTAAATATAAAAGATTATTTTATAGAAACAGACAGTAATTATAAAAGATATAAACTTACGGAAAACGGCATATCACCGAGAGGCATCTTCGGACATGGTTCAGGTCTGGTATCATATGACAGTCATGAACATGATGAAGAAGGACATATTACAGAAGAATTCGACATAGCAGTTAAGATGCAGAATAAAAGGATGAAAAAATTAGAAGTTATAGAAGAAGAAGTAATAGAACCTGAGTTAACCGGTTCTCAAAATTATGATATCCTTTTAATAGGCTGGGGTTCTACATGTGGAGTAATTAAAGAAGGTGTCGCCAGACTGAAAAGAGATGATATGGCTTTTCTATGTTTTAATCAAATCTATCCGTTACATAAAAAAACAGAAGAATATATAAAAAGAGCAAAAAAAGTTATAATAATCGAAAATAACCTTACAGGGCAGTTCGCTA
The DNA here is from genome assembly GCA_964431735.1 of uncultured Synergistia bacterium. Classification (GTDB taxonomy): domain Bacteria; phylum Vulcanimicrobiota; class SpSt-956; order SpSt-956; family JAKJGF01; genus CALARM01. The sequence continues at coordinate 10,565 of CAYSLJ010000196.1, forward strand.
AACTGATAAAACTCAATACAGGTATAGAGATAGAACATAAAATTTTAAAATATAACGGCCTTCCATTTTCTGTAGAAGAAATTGTAGAACAAATAAGGGGGATTATATGAGAAGAGTGAAAAATGAAAAGTGAAGAGTGAAGAGTAAGTGGTGAAACCAACCGTGACGCGTTACGCGTTACGATTATAAGGCTAAAAAATCATTCAAAAGACTTTATATTTGTCCCTTTAATTTTAAGTAACTGAGGTAAAATTTCTTTAAATGCTTTCACAACCTTCGGATCAAACTGTTTTTCGCTCTGTGATTCTATTTCAGCCAGAGCATCTTCGACAGACCATGCCTTTTTATAGGGTCTGTCATGGGTAAGGGCATCAAATACATCTGCTACAGAAACGATTCTTCCTTCAACAGGTATTTCTTCTCCTTTTAAACCATAGGGATAACCACGTCCGCACCACTGTTCATGATGGGAAAGGGCAATAAGTTCCGCTATCTGCAGAAGTCTTGTCTTACCTCTTGAAAGCAGTTCCGCACCGGCTGTAGTATGGGTTTTTATAATATCAAATTCTTCCTTTGTAAGTCTGTCAGGTTTTAAGAGAATAGAATCAGGTATGGCAATCTTACCTACATCATGAAGTCTTGCGGCATGAAAAATAAGTTCAATCTGATCCTTTGGAAGACCGAGTTCCTTTGCCAGAAGAGCCGAACTCTGGGCAACACGCCATGTATGTTCCCCTGTAGCATCATCGCGATATTCTGCAGCCATAGCAAGACGGCCAAGAATCTCCAGATGTGCTTCTTCTAATTCATATGTTCTCGTAAGGACTTTTTGTTCCAGATAAATATTTTGATTTTTTAATTTTAACTGAAGAAAACGATTTTCCAGTAAATTCCTTATACGGAGAAGCACTTCGGTAGTATCGAAAGGCTTTGTGAGAAAATCTTTTGCACCGTTCCAGAGAGCTTTAAGCCTTGTTTCACTGGTTGCATCGGCAGTCAATACAAGTATGGGGAGATATTCATTATGAGGAATTACCGATTTCAATTCCTCCATAAGTTGATATCCATCCATATAGGGCATAATTATGTCAAGAAGTATAAGATCCGGTTCAAATTCTTTACAGAATTCACACACAGTTCTCGGATCACTGATCATAAGCAACCTGGTGTAACCTGCCTTTTTAAGGAGTCTCCTTAACATACTCAGGTTACCTTCTTCATCGTCTATGATCATTATTTTTGCATCAGGATATTCTACTTCCCACATATGTTCCACCTGTGAAATACCTGCCACGAGGCAGGATTTCCGCTTCCTCGATTAAGCTTAACCACCGCATGAATTCATGGTATAAAGGCACAATCTCCGCAGGCGTTAATTCCCTCTGTTCCATAGGTAATGGTTTACTAATTTAACTATATATCTAATTTCTATATCTTCTTTATAATTACATATAGTCATAGGAAATATCGATAACATAGTATAACAGATATATGAGAAAACAATCAAGTATTTTACATTACACATGTAAAAAATGATAGCGTTTTTCACGACAGGTAATTTCATTTTTACTGGAAATTGCACTTAATTTTGTAAATCTATTAATTAGTGAATAGTGAGTAGTGAAAAGTAACTAAAATTTAATTTTTTTCACTTTTCACTTTTCACTCTGAATATTCTGTGATAAATTTCTTTTTCCATTGTATATAAAATCACATAGCATTTTTGGTAGTCCTAAAGAGATAGTGGTAAAATTAATATTTACCTATAAACCATAGAATC
>CAYSLJ010000197.1:0-12338 GCA_964431735.1 uncultured Synergistia bacterium
TATCTTTTCCTCCAGAGCCCGGCCAGGGACAGGAGTGAGTGCCATATTTTTTGGGTACCAATTTACCTGTTGCGGTACTTAGAGCCTATCTGAAAAGTCATCAAATACCTTCCGGTGTGTGAGGCTCTTCCGAAAAATCCATAATCCTCGTGCAAAACAACCTGTTCTTACAGATCACTATTATGGCCCGACATTCTGAAGACTTCCTTTTTAACGGTAAAGCGATTCAAATTTTCATAATTGATTTCTATTCCCAGTCCCGGTCTGTCAGGCACATTTATTGTAGAATCCTTATTTAAAACAAAATTCGGCTCTCCTATATCTTCTCTGTAATATCTGGAACTTGCACTGATATCAGAAGGCAGAATAAATCCCGGAAGGGATGCAAGAGCCAGATTCGACGCTCTACCGATATTTGTTTCCAGCATACCTCCGCTCCATACAGGAATACCTCTTTTATAACATTCATCATGAATTTTTACCGCTTCAAACAATCCTCCGACCCTTGGAGCTTTTATGTTAATAATTCTGCAGGAACCGAGTTCTATTGCCGCTATTGCATGAGAAACAGAGAGAATACTTTCGTCAAGACAGACGGAGCTTTTAATCTGCTTTTGAAGAAAACTGTGCTCATAAATATCATCTTCCGAGAGAGGCTGTTCTATAAGGAGTAAGTCAAGATCATCAATCATATTGAATATATGAAAATCTGACAATTTGTAAGCAGAATTGGCATCTACCTGAAGGAGTATTTCAGGGAAGACATTTCTTACAGCTTTCAAATCTAAAAAATCCCTTCCCGGTTTAATTTTTATTTTAATCCTCCTGTACCCATCTTTAATATATCTTCCCACTCTTTCAACAAGTGCTTCTGTTGACGGCTGAATCCCTACAGAAACACCGACTTCTACAGACTTTTTCACACCGCCCAGCAACTCCGCAAGGGATTTATGTTGAGCTTTTCCCAGAATATCCCATACAGCCATTTCAAGAGATGCTTTTGCCATGGGATGACCTTTAACATGACTGTAATTCTTAACAAAGGTTTCTATATCTACAAAATCTTTACCCAGAACAGAAGGTACAAGAAAATCCGAGAGAATATGCCAGGCAGTGCCGGTTGTTTCATAGGAATATCCGGGATAAGATTTGGCGACACATTCACCGAAACCTGTAATATCGGAAATTTTCATTTCCACTATGATACATGACCTGTCATGAGTTCTACCGAAACTGGTCACAAAAGGTTCTACAAGGGTCATGACAACATGCCTCAATACTATTTCTTCTATTTTACCGATAATTTTATTCATAATATAAACTCCTTTAGGAATGGCAGTTAAATAACTGTCTCAAATATATTAATCGTGACGCGTAACGCGTAACGCGTGACAAGAGGAAAGAGACGAAATAAATTTTTATTCTTTAATAAAAATACAGGGAACAATACCACGAATTACGCATCACGCATTATATCATTCCGCTCCGTAACAGCAGAAACCTGCCCAGTAATAAGGATGTTCCCATGAATGTTCCTCTTCCCTGTTATAAATAAGAGTCATTCTTTCACAGGATTGTCCGATTTTTTTTGATTTTTTCACTTCCATCTGTGCTTTTCTCAGAGAAGCAGCTCTGGTCATACTTTTTTTTATAATATTTTCATAAAGCTTTACCATCAATTCAGATGTAGAATTATCAGAAACTGTCCAGAGAGATGCAATGACGGAAGGACTTCCTGCAAATATAAATCCTGAAGGAAGTCCGGTAAATTCATCTGTATGGCCGTATTTTATCATACCTGTTTCACAGGCGCTGAGAGTAACCATATAAGCATCAGGTAAAGACATGCCGGTAAATATATCCCTCAGGGTAAATTTCACCTCTTCACCTTTTTTATTGAACACATAAAGACCTGATCCCAGGGGATTATCAAAAATAAAATCTCCGTGACATGAAAAATGATAAAAATTACTGTTTCCTGCATAAGTCACTATATCTTCAAACATATTTCCGTGAACTATTTTTTGCTCAGAAAAAAATTCCTCAATCTTTTTCGATTCTTCCGATGAATATCTGAGATTTCCCGTTGTATCACATTGAAAAGAAAAAAATTTTTCCTTTTTATTTCTTTTTCTTTTATAACACATGTCCAGAATATGAGAACTGGGGCCATAAGTTACTTCATAATCATCAAGAACATATTTCCTTTTACCATGAATCTTTTTATACATGCCATGAAGTGGTATAAAAAACAATATTTTATGAGGTATAAAAATAATCTTCTTTACATCCGAAAGCTTATCTTCCAGTTTTGAAAATATCTTCTCATAAATTAAGGCAAATAAAAAATCCATTCTCTCAAGCCAGTGTTTGAATGTCACTGTTCCAGGCATTTTTCTGTAATGGTCATAAGCTTCCAAATAATTATTTATATCTTTATAAAGTTCTTGAAGAGAAAAATCAAAGAAAACTGCATCAACCGGTTCTTTCTTTCTTACTATGAAAGCACAGGACGCCTGAGAAGAAAGAAAAAACTCCACAAGAGCAGTTTTATCATCTCTGACCAGTTTTTTTATATCTTTATATTTCATGCCCTTTACTTCATAAAAAGGTTCATAAAAAGGGTCGAAGGTTTCTCTTATATCGGTAACAAAACGTAAAAATTTTTCTTTTGTTTCTTTAAATTCTTCAGACACTTTTTCTCTTTTATGACGGTCTTCTTCATTTGACAGAATAAACTGAAGAGCAGACAATTTCAATTTAAAATTTCTGTCCCGTTCTTTTACATCCTCAGGAGCTTTAGGGGAAATTTCCGTTCCTGTCATAATCTCGGCCAGATTTCGTCCTTTGATTTTTTCCACATACTCCAGAGCTTCTTTAACATGTCCTTTTTCAAGTAACACATTTACAAGACTCTCATAAATCAGGAGATTTTTCTCTCTGAATATTCTTTTAAATTCCAGTTGAGACATGGAGGACATGGTATTTTCTTCAATAATTTTCACAGATTCTTTAAGACATTTTATAGATTTCCTGTGGTCACCGGACAATTTATATAGTTCACCCATGCCGTAAAAAGCCATATATCTTATTTCAGGGATACCAGATCCGGCTTTTTTTGCTCTTTTGTAACATTCCATGGCTTTATCAAAACATTGCATTTTATGATACATGCCTGCCCTGTTCAGAATGCACCTGGCAACAGAAACTTTCTGTTTATATTTTTTTAATATTTTTTCTGCTCTGTCATAACAATCAAGAGAGACTTCAAAATGGTTCATGAGAAGATAAATATTCGCTTTATTCAAAAAACACCTTGCCACATCAACATATCTCTTATTTTTTTCAAAAATATATTCTGCTCTGTCATAAAGGGCCATGGCTCTATCAAGATTATTCTGTTCAAGATAAATATTTGCCATATTCATATCACACCCTGCTACATCAAGTAAGTGTCTGTGTTTTTTAAATATATGCCTTGCTTCGGAAAAAAGTTCCAGAGCTTCAGTGAATTTCCGTAAATTACGATAGGCAGTTCCCTTATTTGACATACATATGGCAATATCAATACATGATCCTTTAAAAACATCTTTCGCTTCATCTAAAAGCTCTATAGCTTCTTCAAATCTCTGAAGGTCAAGATAAATATTTGCCCTGTTCATATCACATCTGGCCAGATCTACCGTTAATTTATTCTCTTTAAAGATTTTTCTGGCTTCATTAAATAACATCATGGCTTCATCAAGTCTCTGAGATGTCATATAAACAACTGCTTTACTCGAGTCACATCTGGCTCCTTCTATAAAAAGCTTATTTTCTTTAAAAATTTCGCCGGCTTTTTGAAAAAAAGTAAGACCTTCATCAAAATGCTGCAAATTAAGACACGCTTTACCTCTACCGAAATAACATCTTGCCACATCTGCGAACCTGTTATGTTCTTTAAAGACATCTGCAGCTTCATCATAAAGCACAAGAGCTTCGTGAAACTTATTCATTGACATATAAACTCCTGCAATATTAAAATCGCATGTTGCAGCAGATACAGACTGGTTATATGCTCTGAATATATGTTTTGCTTCATCATAAAGTTTTATTGCTTCATCAAACCCGGCAAGAAGAAGATGGATATTTGCTCTGTTCAGGCTGCATCGTGCCACATCTATCCAGAGTTTATTATCTCTGAATATACATGATGCTTCATCATAAAGTTTTATCGCTTCATCAAATTTCCTTATATTACAGCATGTTACTGCTTTATTTAAGACACATTTTGCCACATCTACAGAGTGGCCTTTTTCTTTGAATATATTCCCTGCCCGGTCGTAAAGCTCTATGGCTCTGTCGAATCGTCTTATATTACGATAAACAGTCGCTTTTGCCGAGGTACAGAGAGCAACTTCACTCAACTGATTGTTATCCGTAAACACCTCTATGGCTTTATCATAAAATGCCAGAGATTCTTCAAATTTTCTTAAATGACAGAGAACCTCTCCTTTACCTGCATCACATCTGGCCATATCTATGAGCATTTTATGTTCTTCAAAAAATCTGCGTGCCTCATCATAAAGCTCCATAGATATATCAAATCTGTGTAATACAAGATATATGCCGGCTCTTTCATAATTCCATCTTGCCATATCAAGGGAGAGATTATTTTCCTTAAAGATTTCACCTGCTTTTTCATAAAGGTTCAGAGCTCTGTCGAATTGCTGTAAATTACAGTATACCTGTCCATGTCCCATAAGACATCTGGCCATGTCAACAGAATGATTGTTACCGGAAAAGATATGTTCCGCTTTTTCGTAAAAATTCAGAGATTCTTCAAATTTCTGTAAAGAAAGAGAGATAATTGCTTTCCCTGACAAACATCTGGCCACACCGTACATGTCATTATTCTCTCTGAACATATCTTCTGCTTCATCATAACTTCTGAAGGATTCTTCAAATTTCTGTAAATTTCTGTAAATATGGGCCTTCCCTGATAAACATCTTGCAGCTTTTACAGGCTGGTTATTTTTTCTGAACAGTTCCTCTGCTTTTTCATAAAACTTCAGAGATTCATCAAAATGTTCTAAATTCCGGCATGCTATTGCTTTACCGGAAATACATCTGGCAGAACCGTGCCATCTGTTGTATTTATCAAAAATATGTTCTGCTTTTTCATAAAGTTCCAGAGCTTTTTTATATCTCTGCAAAGCCAGACAGACATTTGCCCTTCCGGACATAGTGCCTGCAACTCCGGGCCAGTAATTATTTTTTTTAAATATCCCTTCTGCCATGTAATAAAGCTCTGTTGCTTCCTGAAAATTCTGTAAATCAATACAGAGATTTGCATTGCCTGAATAGCACCTGGCAAGCTCAAGATATTCCTTATGCTGTTCAAATATATCTTTTGCCCTGTCATACAGCATCAGAGCTTCATGAAAATTCCTGAGTCCGCAGCAGGCTTTCGCCTGTCCCGCATCACATCGTGCTTCATCTACGGAACAATTATGGTCTTTAAAAATATGTCTTGCCCCGACATAAAGTGCTATGGCTTCATCAAAATTCTCCAGATCGGCATAAAGGCCGGCTTTCTTCACAATACATTGTGCCGCTTCCACAGGCAGATTGTGTTCTTTAAAAATATGTTCTGCCCGACCATAATGTTTCATGGCATCTTCAAAGCGGTCTTCTTCTTCAAGAATATCCCCTGTAAAAATTTCACAGTTTGCCACATTTAAAGGTTGATTGTTTTCTTCAAAAAAACCTTTTGCTCTGTCATAACAGGCCAGGGCTTTCTGAAAATCATTGAGTCTCTGGCAGAGTTCCGCTGCGGAAAAATACGTTTCTCCCGTCCTGTAACCTGTTATTTCAGAAGCTTTTAATATGAGAGGTATAATAACATTTGAAATCATAAAAATACTACATAATCCTTCCAGTGAGAAGGCAACGAAGCATGGGATGTAAAAATCATGTAGTCACCATGATTTCTTATCTCATAGCCTCTTTCAGTCAGTCCTTCCATAACAGTGAAAGGAACTTTATTTCCTTTCCATTTAAACAGAATACGCTGAATTTCCCGTTCTGCATAAGATTTATCAACAGATTTTCCCCTTAACAGATTTCCTGCATTATATATAAAATCCATCCACTCTCCCGGTGTATCTTTCAGGGTAACTTTTATTTTTTTTAACAATGGTCTGTCAATTTCTTTCATGGCCAGTTCTTTTTTGATCACTGCCAGCCAGGCAGAAATATCCCATTTTAAAAGATTTACAAAACCTGCAGGGTTACCTTCTCTCAAACAATTAAAGGCCAGTTCATTTTCTTCCCCTCCGGAAAAGGTAAAACTTGCATATTTATTGTCATGAGCGCTGACATAACACATATAAGGCTGATAATCTGTAATTAAATAAGTGAATAATTTATAAATATCACGAATTTTTTGAGAGATAGCTTGTTTTATCAAATGGTGCTCAATTTTTCTCCCGTCATCATCGTACATTTCTACATCCGGGAATGTACAATAAAAATTACATTTATTATTATAATAAAATTCGAAATCACTGTATTCAGTAACCTTTTTAACGGAATTATAGCAATGTCCGGCAGACACTTCTGACGGAAAAAATAATTCTATATAATAATATGGCATATTCAGTACCTTCCCGATTTATTATACTAAAATTGATAACCCTGTGGTATAAAATCTTTAAAAATTTTTACCGGACCTTTTATATATAAATATTTCGTACATAATATATTGAATATTTAGCACAAATTCCATATAATATTTAATAGAAGGCGGTGTATATTTATGGTTGTCACGTCTAAGGATTTTAAAAATAATATAAAAAAATATATGGAACTTTCAAAGAAAGAAAATATTATAGTTACGAAAAATGTTAAAGATATTGCAAAATTAATAGGTGTAAAAAACAGTGAAACCCCATTAACTGATAGCCTTATCGGGATAATAAAAACTCCGGAAGAGGTCAATCTGGAACAGGAACGAGAAAAAAGGTTAAAATATCTATTTAAAAATGTCACATATTAGAAAATTTCAAGTATCATGAAAGCCAGGAGATATAAAATGAAACTTCCGCCTTTACCTGATGAGTGGATGAAACCGGGAGAAAATCCTGAAAAAACAATAATTTACTGGGAAACCCATATAGAAGAACTGACTTTTATCAGAGAATTTATCGGAGAACTGTTACTGCAGGACAGAGAATATCTCTCCATTGTATGGAACAGACCGGTTCAGCCTGATTATGATAACGGATGGTCAAGAATATGGATTGTTACGCACATATTACAGGATTACAAAGATCTGATTGTAAATGAAAAACAGTTACCGGCACTGCCGGTTAATATAAAAGAATTATTTTTATATTTAGATACCCATCACAGTCAGAGAGATATAGCTCTTACAGAGGTAAGCCTCAGAAAACTGATAAGCAGAACTTATGAAGATCTGAGAACATTTTACGGTAAAACGGGCTTTTTGCTTTAAGGGGGGTATATAAAATGAAACACTGTTCGGAAAAAGATTTATTGAATTTTTCAAAAGAAAAAACTACTCGTATAGAGGAACATTTAAGAACATGTTCTTCATGTTTGATGAAATATAATTTTTTAACTATGAAAATCAGGATGAATTCCTATATTGAATATGAAAAAAGAAAGAACAAATCTCCCTGTCCTTCCAGAGAAGTTCTATTTGATTATTCTTCAGGACGAATATCGGGACTTGACAAGAATAGAATTAAAGAACATCTCGCAGTCTGTGAAACATGTGTAAATATATATTTCGATTTAAAACCTGTAAATATGAAATCCCTGTGGCATTCTGTTGAAAAAACTATTTCAGCAGGTACTGATTTCATAAAAAATCTTTATTTTGTACCGGATCTGGCTTACAGCAGAAAAAAATCGGAAGAAAAGCCCGATAATGTAAAGGCTTTTATAGGCGATGAAGTAAGGCTTGAAATTCCTGCAGATAAAGACGGCTATCTGACGATTATACACTGGAACGGAAAAATTCTTTCTCTACTGTTTCCAAATATTCATGAAAAAGACACCTCTGTTAAAGGCGGGACAACAAAAATACTCAAAGGCATAATTGAATCGCCTGCCGGGATACAGTACATTAAAGTATTTATTACAGAAGACAAAATACTGAACCCTGAAAAAATGGATTTCAATGATGTAAATACTGTGATGAACCATATAAAAGGATTTACGAAAAAACTCTCTGAAATTGATGAGAAAAAGTGGTCTGAAAAAATAATTACCTGTGAAGTTCTGGAATTTAAGAAATAAATTTATTGTACATATAAAAGGGCTGTCTCCGATGAGAGACAGCCCTTTTATTATCAATCTATTTCTTCAATGAACGCTTAATATTCTCTATGGATTTTTTCAGTGCATCTTTCATATCACTGTCTTCTTCTGTTTTAGACATTTTTTCCAGAATTTCCAGAGTTTTTTCATCGCCAATCTTACCGAGTGTTGTAACTGCTATCATTCTGACAAAAATATTCTTATCTGACAGAGCTTCCGTAACATATTGAACGGATTTATCGCTTTTTATCTCTCCCAGTGATCTCACTACAGATGCTCTTACAACGTCACTTTCGCCGTCTTTAAATAGCTGGAAAAGTGGATCTACAGCCTTACTGTCACCGAGCAAACCGAGGGATGATATGGCAGATGTTTTTACTCTCTGGTTCTTATCTCCCAGTGTCTGACATAACGGGTCAACTGCTCTTGTATCTTTAAAATCTCCCAGCACTTTTGCTGCAGTCATTCTCACTGTTTCATCTTCATCTTTGAGCCTTTCAATTATATAGGGAACAGCGTCTGATGAAAAATCTTTAAGTCTTCTGAAAGCATATACTGCATCCACTCTTACTCCCCAGTCAGGATCCTTTAAAGCCTTTATAAGCGGTTTTACTGCCTTTTTGTCTTCCAGTTTTCCAAGTGCTTCTGCTGCAATACTTCTTATATTTTCATTTTTATCATGTTCCAGAACATTGATAAGACATGGCACAGCCCTTTTATCACCGAGATTGCCAAGAGCCCATACAGCAGTATGCCTGGTATCATCATCAGAAGACGGATTTTCAAGATCTTCTATGAATTTCTTTACTTTCCGGCTCATAGGAATCTCTTCATCGAAAGATATACTTTCGGCTTTTGCAATAGAATTAACTGAATACCTGTAATTACCACCTGAAAATACAGGAAATAAAGTTAAAAGGAAAGAAAATAATACTAATAATATAGATTGTCTAAAAATCTTTTTATTCACACCGATCTCCTTTCAAAATATTAAAAACTTGAAGGGGTAGTTACCCATATAGCTTCTACATCTTCGTTGCCTATATTTTTCCAGCTGTAAGAAAGAGAAGAATCCAGATGGACACTGTCACCTTTCTCAAGGACATACCTGTTATTACCGAAATTAAGCTCTAATTTCCCGGACACAACTATTCCGAATTCTTCACCCTCAGGGTGATAAAAATTCTGTAATGAACAATTACCTACTTTAAATGTTATATACATAGGCTGGAGCTTGTTATTTTCTGTTCTTTTAGAAAGTAACTCAATAGTAATGCCTTTTTTACCGGAAGGTATAGCCCCTCTCTGGTCATTTCTTGTAATAGAAATTCTCTTCACACTGTTATCTTCAAAAAACTGAACTATACTGACATCCAGAGCCCTTGCAATCTTATCAAGACTGGCTATGGACGGAGAAATTTTACTGTTTTCAACCTGGGAGAGAAGGCTATTGGAAAGACCTGTTCTTCTGGACATCTGCCTGATAGATACGCCCTTTTGTTTTCTCAGGTCTCTTATCTTCTTGCCAATATCTTCTATAAGATTATCTACTTCTTTATTAATGAGATTTTTTTCATCTATAATCTTTTCAAGGGTAGATCTTATGTCATCTATCTTAAAAGGTTTCTGTATATAATCATATGCTCCATGTTTTAACATGTCTACAGCACTTTCCAGTGATGGACATCCTGTAAGAATAAGTATGTTTATATCATTATCAATCTCTTTTATCTCTTTAAAAACCTCTGTACCATCTATATCAGGTAATTTCAGATCGAGTATGATTATATGATATATATCCTCTTTTACCATATGTACAGCGTCAAGACCGCATGAAGCAACAGACACAGTATAACCTTCAGTTATCAATAAATCTTCCAGAAACGTACTTACATCTTCATCATCTTCTACAAGCAGGATATGAATGGACTCTTTGTTAATTTATATCACCTCCTGTTGACAAAATATAATATAAAAAAACACTCCTAGTTAACTATTAATTAACAAAAAGCAAAAAATGAGTAATGGATAGTAAATTGCGAGAAACGCCCTATTTTTTTTTCACTTTTCACTCTAATGAAATACACTATAAAAACACAAATAAAGTATACTAAAATTATTTTATAATTGCAAGTATTTTATGTATCTGCCAGATTAACCACATAAAAATAACATAATTTTTCGAGCCTCTCGTCAAGGGAAATAAATTTTAAGTTTTCAGGCATAATTTTTGCTATTTCAAGAGCCTTATCAAGATATGATTTGTATAAAGATTTCTTATTTATTACCCCTTCTGTTTCTAAAATATCTTTATAAACCAGTGCCTGAGCAAGTGAAAATTCCGGCATAATTTTTTTAAACTTCTTATGATGCCAGTCGCCTGTACGGATATTAAATTCGTATAACCCCAGGAATCTTTCTCCGTATCGGGAAATAAAATCTATTGTATCCATAATAAAATCCATATCTGTATCATCAAGGGTATAATGAAGATTTATTCTTGCCCATCCCGGTTTTAAACCATTGTAACCCTGACTGACAACTTCTCTGTAGCGCGTGGAAGTAGCAAGATCTATTCCGAGTAAATAATGTCCGTAAGGGCCGGCACAGGAACATCCTGCCCTGCTCTGTATACCGAAGAGATCATTCTGTAATTTGGAAATATATTTTGGATGAAAATATCTGTCTCTATGTTTTATGTTAAATGAAACTATAGCTATACGATTTTCATATCCTTCAGGCCCCAGAATTTCAATCAACGGATTCTGTTTCCATTTTTCGTAGAAATGTTTGAGATTATGCTTTTCTCTTTCATGTATGGTATTAATGCCTATATAATCCTTCACCTGTAAAGAAAGGGCTGTACGAAGTACCTGAACTATACCGGGAGTGCCCGGCTTTTCTCTTTCTTCTATATCGGCAAGAAAATCATGATTTTCAGTATTTACATAAGAAACTGTACCACCTCCTCCGAAGGTAGGTGCAAGAGTTCTGTCATATATTTTTTCATGAAACATAAGAACCCCGCATGTTCCCGGACCTCCAAGGAATTTATGAGGTGAAAAAAATATACCGTCAAAATAAGATTTACTGTCTTTATGTATATTAACCGGTATATAGGGAGCACAGGCAGCAAAATCAAAAAAAATCAGACAGTCATGTTCATGGGCTATTTCAGCCAGTTTATAAACATCGGTTCTGACACCTGTCACATTTGACGCAGCAGAAAGGGAAGCTATTTTCATTCTGCCCTCCCATCTTCTGTCTTCAAGTTTTTTAATAAAATCTTCTGTTGACACTTCACCGTGACTGTCAAGCCTTACAGGAATGACATCGCAGAAACCTTCCCTCCAGGAAACAAGGTTAGAATGATGTTCATAAGGCCCCACAAAAACAACAGGTTTCTTTATATTACATTTTTTTATACAGTCATTCAGGTCATGAAAAACCTTTTTAAAACTGGGAGAAATATAAAATCCCAGGATTTCCATAAGTTTCTGTATGGCTGCTGTTGTACCTGTACCGGTAAATATTACATGATAGGCGTCTGTAGCATTAACGGCTTTTTTAATAATATGTTCCGCTTCAAAAAATCTTCTCGTAGTAAGCCATCCTGTTTCATCATCTTCCGTATGGGTATTGGCATAATCTTTCTGTAATTCCAGAATATATTTTTCAATAAAGTAGAGGTTTCTTCCCGATGCGGTATAATCAAGATATAACATTAACCTTTTTCCGAAAGGTGTTTCTATAAAATGATTTGATCCTATTATCTGAGATCTTATATAATCAAGTTCTTTACTCATAAATAAATAAAATCCTTTCAATAAAATCTTACTATACTTTTGCAGATTTCTTAAAAACAGCTTTAATTTTTAAATTTAATGCTAATTAGAGTAATTCTAAAAATTTGTGTCCTGAAGTTTCTCTACATACTCGCAACAGGTAAATAGCTACTTAGTACGGCTCCAAATAAGTTAGTACCCATATTAAAACCTGTCCCTGGCCGG
>CAYSLJ010000198.1:0-12133 GCA_964431735.1 uncultured Synergistia bacterium
CCGGCGGGCCGTAACCCTGGGGATATGCCGGCGGGCCGTAACCCTGGGGATATACCGGCGGGCCGTAACCCTGGGGATATGTCTCTGCAGGGGGACCATATCCAGGTGGATAAGTCTCTGCCGGCTGGCCGTATCCCTGAGGATATGGTGATGGATAACCCTGAGGATAGCCCATATCCTGTGCCTGATAATCCATAAATCCCTGAGGCGCCTGAGAGGTTTCACTCCCATACAATCCCGGATAGAGGCATGAAAAATCCTCTTCTCCTGCGGTTCTTTGAGTAAAAGCCGGCGAAGGTTTTACAGGAGGTTGAGGAGTCTGTATGTAAGGTGTACCGATTGATAGTGTCTCTATTTTTTCAGGCTTCGGAATCAATGACCCCTGTTGTTCTATATCTTTCAGAGGAACTTTCTGTTCCTCAGGTTTAACTTCTGATTTAGCCGGTAGAACATCAGGAGTAGGAATTTTTTTCTCTATATCTTCTTCATAGGTACTTCTGGTTTTTTCTTTATAAGTAGTAAAATCATTGTTATCCTGAGATTTTCTAAAATAACTCCACTTACGGCTTTCTTCAACCAGTGTGGCAGATTTTTCCTTAATAGAGGAAAGAAGACTGATTTCTTCAACAGATTTATCTTTTTCTACAGGACTTCTAGGAAGAGGCGTTGTTTCTCTTTTAGTTTTAATAGGAGATGTCATTTCTTTATAGGCCAGCTTTTTCTCCATTTTTCTTCCTAAAGGAGCTGTAGAAAGACTTTCAAATTTTTTAGTATTTTTTACAGTGGTTTCTGAAATAGTTTCTGCTTTAGTTGCAATATTTCTTGTATATCTGCTGTCAGATGAAGCTCTACCTAAATCAGTAATAGAAACGACACCTTCTATTCTGGAAGGTATGTCCTTTTCTTCAGGAATTTTCCCGAGATCTCCGCTTTTTACTTTCAATTCCACAGTGTCCAGATCCTCTACTGTCTGTTCTTTTCCTGGAACGCCTTCGGTTTTGGATTTGAAGAAAGCCCATTTTGCTCCATCCTGTTGATTTTCCCATTTACCTCTAAAATAAGCATCTGCAATCTGACTTTCTTTATCCAGTTTGACCTCTTCTGTTTCCTCTCCCTGATTTAATATAGGACTGAAAAGCTTTTCTTTTACTTTATCAGTCCAGCTTTTTTTGGAGGGTTTTTTAGACATACTATCACCTTTGAAGAAATAAAACCTTTTATTAAATAAACAGGTTATCTCCACCTGATTACTCAGGTGGAGAACCGGATTAAGTTTCCCTTTCTTTAAAAGGAAAATGCATCTATTATTTCCTGTTGTTTCCTTTTTATAGTTAATCTTACTATGCCTAAATTTGCTTCTTTGGAAGCAAAAATAGCAAGTACTACATCTTTACCAACCTGCTGTAAAATAACTTTACCCTGATCATATTCCAGGACAACTCTTTCTAAAATGCCCTTTTTGAATTCTTCCCCTACCATTTCTGCAGAACTTAATGCTCCAGAAGCTACTGCACCTAAAGCATCCATATCACTTCCAACATCATCTTCCTTTATTCCTGCACTTGCCAGTAATAATCCGTCTTTATCAGAAGCAACTGCTGCTTCAACTCCAGGGACACTTAATAATTCTTCCAATACCTGTTCTGGTGAGGATGCCATTGTTAAAACCTGCTTTTACTAATAAAAACAGGTATTC
Organism: uncultured Synergistia bacterium; assembly: GCA_964431735.1. GTDB lineage: Bacteria > Vulcanimicrobiota > SpSt-956 > SpSt-956 > JAKJGF01 > CALARM01. The sequence goes on from CAYSLJ010000198.1 coordinate 1,697, forward strand.
CCTCCTTTCACTAAAAAAAATTATTTTATTATTTTTTCGGGAACTTTTTATTAAAATTAAATAATATTTTTATTTATTCCGGATAAAGTTCTTTTTCCAGTTCTGGTATTACAGCACCCATTTTTTTCCTTGCCAGTCCGAGACTTGCACTGTCATCAAGAAATAAAATCAGAGCATAATTATCTCTTATCATCAGAGATATAATACTATAAGCATCAAATGATATAATAAGCTCTCTTACGGGACCCATTTTGAGATCTTCTGCCAGAGAATTGGCTATTTTAAGAATTATTGCCAGCTCTCCTCTTACAAAGGCAGGATCTGAAATGGTCTTTCTTGTACTGACTTCTATTTCTTCACCTTTGAGACTTATTATTATACCGGCAAGTGCACCTTTTACATATCCCAGTAACTGTGATATGACTTTTACCTTTTTTTCTGCCATAATGACCTACCTTCCAAATTAATTTGCCAGATTAATTTTGTTTATATAGAGAACGAACAAGTTCCAGTTCACCGGGCCTGTCGACATTTATTCCTATTTCAGCGTAAGGGGTTACTATAGATATAGTTTTACATTTAAATAATTCTGACGTTCTTTTTTCCAGATCTTTTCTTGTAGCCTGTCCTGTCGCAATTTTCAGTAAAGTTGTTGCTCCCAGCATTCTTGCCATTTCCAGAGGATTTTTTCTTTCCTGTGTCATTTTATCCATAAGTTCTGTTCTGTATTTATCACATATTTCAGGTTTTAACATTACCAGTCCGCCGCCACAGAAAATACCATCTTTTAACTTTATATAAGTATTTCTGGCATCTGGAAATTTCTCTACCATATCTTCTTTACGTAAAATAGAATAATAATATTCTCCGTCCGTTTCATAACACCTTCTCACGAAATCGTCTACTGCTCCGGCTGTTAATAAAGGCAGATCTGCCATAACTAACAGTAACCTTTGAGTATCTGCCGGTATATATTTAAGGCTATTAACCACTGTCTGAACAAGGCTTTCTCCACTATTTCCTATTACATTTACTGGAATATTCTTTTTTACCTGTTCTGCTACAATATTTTCTGGTATCATCAATATTATTTCTTCTATGAGGGATGCTTTTTTTAAAGCTTCTATGACGTATTCTAACATAAAGCGATTATTTATTTCTATAAAAGCTTTATTAAACGTATTTTCTCCGCAATCTTTAAAAGAATTATCCAGTTTACCGCCTGCCAGTATTACAGCTTTTACAGGTTTCATGTTACATTCCTTTGAGGTTTTTGGATTCCATGTGTCAGGTTAAGAAGTTTTAAACCCCGTAACCCATAACCCGTTAATATCTTCCCACTGTTTTTGTTATAAAACAGGACTCTTTAAATTCTTCTTTAATTTTTTTCGCTATTTCCAATTTTTTTGTTAAAGCAAAAACAGAAGAACCGCTCCCTGATAACAGATGTTCTGTTGCACCGATTATATCCAGTTTTTCTTTTATAGTTTTTATTACCGGGTAGTGTTTTTCTATTATATCTTCAAAGCTATTGAATAAGAGATTTTTATCTGTTAAACTATCAATATTGCTGATAAAATCCTCCAGATTTATACACTTCTTCATTCCGGGATTCCATTGTTTATAGGCCCATCCGGTAGATACAGATATATCAGGTTTTATTACAACTACCCATAAATCAGGAGTACGAAGAGATTTTATTAATTTTTCTCCTCTTCCTTCTGCCAGGACAGTACCGCCTTCCACCAGGAAAGGTACATCTGACCCGATAGCAGTCGCAACCTGTAACATTTCAGAATATGTCAGATTAAGTCCCAGTAATTTATTTAATCCTCTGATAGTAGCTGCACCGTCACTGCTGCCACCGCCAAGGCCTGCAGCTACAGGAATATTCTTCTTCAGAATTATATTGATTCCTTTATTATATCCTGAAATTTCTTTAATAAGTTTTGCTGCTTTATATATCAGGTTGTTTTCATTACATGGCACAGTGCTATCAGAACAATTAATAATTATACCTTCATCTGTTTTTTCTAAAATTAACTCGTCAGCCAGTGAAATAGTTTGAAAAATAGTTCTGATTTCATGGTAACCATCAGACCTTTTCTTTATTATCTCAAGATACAGGTTAACTTTGGCAAAAGCTTTTTCTGATAGAGAAAACAATTAAAATGCCCCTCAGATAGGGCTGTCTCAAAAGAATTTATCATCATTAAAATAAGTTAAATAAGGTTCTGCATTTTTTATTCTTCAGATTGATTTAATTTTAATAAAAAATACTTTTGAGACATTGCCCTGTATATTTTATATAGATGGCATAAAGCCTCCACCTATACCAAAATCTAAAGAGACTGCCGGTCCTTTGGACTCAACTTTTTTCTCTCCTTCTATTTCTATAATCATCTTTGTCAGAGTATTCACAGACTGCCCTGTAGGAAGGGTCATCCAGGTTTTCGTTTCTGCAATCGATTTTACAAGTCTTCCTTCATTGTGATCAAAATATGTTGTTCCTGTTACCAGTATAGTCTGGGTCACATCTTCCTGGAGTGGTATTGTAGTTTCAGGAGTGGAAACATTAATTTTTGAACATTCATGATTCTTCATTTTTTCGAAAGCTTCCAGGGTATGATTGGTTTTCAGAACAACAGTCTTGTCTGTGCCCGGTATTTCTATGGTGCTTTCACCTGACCAGTTTTCGCCTATACCTACCTGATTTTCAGGGAAGGAAGCATGAGTCTGTCCACTACCTGCTCCTCCTGCCCCAAGTTGAGACACTTCTCCATTTTTCTTCATTTTCATAGGAATAGTCTGTCCTACACTGGGTACAGGGATTTCTTCTCCATCTCTTGTTAAAGAAGCAGAATCTATAGATACTTCCACTTTCATTGAACCATCAGGAAATACACTGCTTATAGTCTGAGTTGTCATCATTTCCATTACAGAGGATATGCTTTTTGTCTGCCCCTCTTCTGTTATTTCTGTGCTGGATTCTACAAGAGTTTTATATTTTGATACATCACCCTGTTTTAATTTGTACTCCAGCTTTACTTTTTTTCCATTCATTATTTTGTCCCTTCCTTTCAAAAAAATATCTACCTATTATTTTTAGAGATTACGATGAAATAAACAGATAGTTTTTATAATTATTTTACAATTAATTCTGACAAAATTCGACAGTTGCTTTTTTTTTCCTGCTAGTGTATATTTTTTATTATATTATTTATGGTGTATGTCATAACTTATTAAAATTTAATTAGAGTGAAAAGTGAAAAGAATGGTAAATTATTCAATACTTACTTTTCACTCCTTCTTAAATTTAAATTGTTATGAAACTAACTATAAAATGTTTAAGGAGGAAAACATGGAAAAGACATTATTAATAATTAAACCTGATGCAGTGCAGAGAGGTTTGATTGGTAAAGTTATATCCAGATTCGAAGAGAAAGGACTCAAGGTGGCGGCTCTCAAACTTATAAAGCTTTCTTGTGAAAAGGCAGGAGAATTATATGCCCCTCATAAGGGAAAGAGTTTTTATGAACCGACTGTGCAGTTTATGACATCTTCTCCTCTGGTAGCTATGGTGCTTGAAGGAAGAATGGCTATAGGGCTTGTTCGTAAGATTATTGGAGCTACAAGACCGGAAGAAGCAGTACCGGGAACGGTAAGAGGTGATTTTGCTACGAGTGTACAGCTGAATATAGTTCATGCTTCTGACAGTCCTGAAAATGCAGAAAGAGAAATTTCTATATTTTTTGATAAAGATGAAATTCTTGATTATACTGTAGTTTCTGAGATATGGAGCGGAAATAAAGAAGAAGCGGGGATGAGGACGTAACGCGTAACGCGTGACGGGTGACACGGAGTATGTATCTTCTGTCACGCGTTACCGCTAACATGTTATAATGTTTTAACGTGGAAATAAATACTCAAAAAAACGGAACTTTATATATATGTGGCACTCCAATAGGTAATATGGAGGATATAACTTTTCGTGTCATCAGAATACTTGGAGAAGTTGATTTAATTGCTTCTGAAGATACGAGAAGAACAGGTAAGATTTTAGAAAAATATAATATAAAAACTCCCCTTACAAGTTATCATAAATACAGCAGTAATAGCAAAATCGACCGTATTATTGGCTGGCTTAAATCAGGTAAGAATATAGCTCTTGTATCAGATGCGGGAATGCCCGGCATATCAGATCCGGGAGAAGAACTTGTAGCACGATGCATAGAAGAAGGAGTTCCCCTGATTGCTGTTCCCGGTCCGTCAAGTCTTACAACTGCTATTGTTCTATCAGGTCTTCCTTCTGATGTTTTTGTATTTGAAGGATTTTTACCGAGAGACGGTAAAAGCAGAAGAAAAAAACTCAGGGATTTAAAAAAGGAAAAAAGAACAGTTGTTTTTTTTCTTTCTCCCCATAGAGCCTGTGATGATTTAAAAGATATTCTTGATATATGGGGTGACAGAAGGCTTTTCTTTGGCAGAGAACTTACGAAAAAGTTTGAAGAATGCTGGCGCGGGAAGATTTCTCTTTTAATAGATTTTTTAGCAGGCAGGGAAATTATTGGTGAAATTGCACTTGTTGTTGAAGGTTATTCCGGAAAAGAAGAAGTTTATGAAACAGGTGAAGAGGAAATTAAGAAACAGATTAGAATATTTTATTCCGAAGGTTTTTATGGTAAAGAAGCAATCAAGAAAGTAGCTTCTGTTACAGGTGTTTCAAAGAATGATATATATAAAATTTATCTTTCGATAAAGGATGAATTAAGTGAAAAGTAGGGGCGCGCCTCCCCCTGTGGTCGCCCCGATTATGAAGGGTGAGTAGGGCGGAGAACCGTATTCGCCCATTACCTGTGAGAGCACGCATTACGCGTTACGCTTTACACATCACGATTTACAAAGAGGTGACTTGTTTGTTCGGAGTTAATTTGGATGTCATTAGCCTGATTGAAAGTGAATTTAAAGACAGAGAAGATTTTTTCAATAACCTGTCAGATGGTGATGTGAGACAGGATTTATCCTGCCGAATGGCAGACAGGCAGATAGAGTTTCTTTCCAGTATGTTGCCGGAGAAATGGAAAAAACCCTGCAGAGCTATGCTTGTAAAGGTAATGAATTTTATTTTGTTGCATTATATGAAAAAAAGTGAAAAACTTTCACTTACAGAAGGTCTTTTATTATTTCATAAATCTTCTGAATGGATTGAAGAGGCAAAAGAATTTTTATCAACATGTGATGTAATCGGTGAAAGAGGACAGATATTTCTTGATTGTCTTTATGCCCATAGAGAAGGTATGTATAATCTCTCTGTTCCGGTTCTTCATATTCAATTAATGAGACTTGTGTCGGAAGTTTCCTTTAAACCGAAGGTTATGAAAATGGAAAGCGGTATTATACCGGGGACAGGGCAGAACATAAAGATTACAGGACTCTGTATAAACATACCTGTAAAGGGGAAATTGAAATTTTTAGATGATACAGCCTCTGAAATATTACAGGGTATAGATAAATTTGTATCAGGCAAAAGAGGAAATATTCTTTCCGGCTCAGAAGTATTTTATGGCACAGTGGAAAATTCTACTGAACTGGTGATGTTTTTACATATACTTTTCCTGGCCCTTGGTATGGAGTAAGATTTCCGGTAAAATTGAATTTACATGTCATAAAAAAACACAATCTTTACTTGTTGGATTTAAAGAATTTTTCTGATATAATATTACTATAATTTTTGCATTTTTTTTAAAGGTTATAATTTCTTATATAGTTGAATGAAATTATGTAAGTCTCAAAGAGTTATAAGCTTATGTACCTTAGTGCTTATAACTGTAATTATTCCACTGGTTATAGTCGTGACGCGTAACGCGTAACGCGTGACGCGAGGAGACCAGATTATCCGGTGTCGTATTTACTGCTGGCAGCACTTAGTCTAATAGCTAATTAGTTTTGAATTTAAGAATTAAAACTGTTTTTAAGAAATCTGCAAAAGTATAATTATAAAATTATGCGTTACGATTAAAAGGATTTACCCGTCACGCGTCACCCGTCACGCGTCACGCTTCATTGGGAAAGGTTATAGAATTAAATGGCTATTATTTGTTCCAACTGCGGTGGATCAAATTATGATGAAAATGATGTATGTCTTGATTGCGGTTTTTTTGTCAACGGATTACCTGCAGGAACACTACTGGACAATAGATATGAAATTCTGGAAGCATTAAAAGCCGGAGGTATGGGGGCAGTTTATCTGGCTTTTGATACGAGATTGCATCAACACTGTGCAGTAAAGGAAATGTTTAATACTTCTTCCGGTCAGAGCGGACAGAAAGATTATATAATCAAACGCTTCATGGAAGAAGCCAAGTTACTTGCCGGTTTAAACCATCCTTCCATACCGAGAGTTATAGATTATTTCAATACAGGAGAAGATAAATATTACCTGGTTATGGACTATATAAAGGGCCGCGATTTATACAGCTATATTTTTGAGTCGGGAGAAAAAGGTTTGAGTGAAGAACTTGTACTGGACTGGGCCCTTCAGGTATGTGATGTGCTGGATTATCTGCATACCCAGCCAAGGCCAATATTACACAGGGATTTGAAACCGTCCAATCTTATTCTGAGAGACAGTGATAGCCGTATAATGCTCATAGATTTTGGACTGGCAAGAAATGTTAATCTTCAGAGCCATACTCAGAAGACAGTTGTTGGTACAATGGGGTATGCGCCTATGGAACAATACCAGGGACATCCTGAACCAAGGAGTGATATTTATTCTTTAGGAGCAACCATGCATTTTCTTCTTGTAGCAGAAGAAAGCATGCCCTTTAAATTCCCTCCTGTAAGAGAACTCAGACCTGATATTTCTCCATGGATGGAAAGAGTAATACAGAAATCATTGAGTCTTAAACCTGAAAATAGATTTTCTTCTGCAGAAGAAATGTACCGGGTTCTTTCCGGAGAACTCTCTATAGATGATTTGATTTTTAATCCTGATGATGTAGACGGCTTTGATATGACTCCGGCACCGTCTATTAAAGAAAAACCTTCTGCTGCAAGAGGATTAAAAGCTTCTGTCGCAGTGAGCCGTTCTGCAGATGATCCTTATACAGGGCTTGATTCTAAAAAGATTATTACTATGGCCAAAGGAGCCAGAGATAAAAGAATAGTTGAACCTTTGATTAATATCCTGCTCCATGACCCCTATGATGAGAACCGCAGATCTGCAGCTACAAGTCTTGGAGAATTCGGAGATGACAGGGCTGTTGAGCCTTTGATACAGTCCCTCAAAGGGGAAGAACAGGAACATGTTCTGACTCATGTAGCCTGGGCCCTTGGTAAATTAGGAGACACAAAAGCTACGGAAGCACTTTTTGAATTTTATGAAAAAGATGTAAGTAAAAAAGTAAAAGATTCTATAAAAAGTGCCCTTATAGAAATTGGAAGCAGGAGGCAGAACGGTGAAATAGTAAGATTTCTTTTTAATCTTATTGATGAAGATTTTACTGAATATGCCCATATTCTCCCCGATGACAGTTCTCTTTATTTTCCGTCTCTGAAAAACCTGTTAATTGAGACTATAAGAGATTATGACCGTGTAACTGTTCAGTTTCATCTCGGACTTATTTATTACTCAAAAGGTCAGAAAAATTATGCTCTTAATCATTTTGAAAAAGCTCACAGGTGGATGAAAGAAAAAAAACATCCAGGAGCACTTCTTTTTATAGGAAAAATTTATCAGGAAAAAAGAGAGCTTGACAGGGCAATAGAACATTTTGAACTGGCTATGAAATTAGATGCTTCCTGTAAAGAAACTTATGATCTGTTGATAAATGCCTATTATGATCTTGCCAGGGAAGATGCCAAAAGGTGTCTCTTTGATGAGGAACTTAAAGGCTATAATAAGATTATAGATGATTTCCCTGATCATATTGATACTCCCTTTTTTTGTGGTCTTGTTGCTATAAAACAGAAAAATAATAAAGAAGCACTCAAGTATTTTACGGAATATCTCGAACATGGCAGTAGAAGATATTTACAGGAAGCTCAGGAATACATAAAAGACCTTCAGCAAAATATCTTTGTTAAAATTTTCTCCACTATAAAAGAACTTTTTAAAAAGAAAGATACACCGGAACCTGTTAAAAAAATCAGGGATAAGCGTAAAAGGTAATTTAATATGCTTCAGTGTCCTGAATGTGGTGCAGAGAATAAGAAAGATGCCAAATTTTGCAGTGAATGCGGTAACTCTTTTATTCCTGATGATGTCCCCAGAGAATTCAAGCCTCTTGTTCAGGGCTCTATCCTCCTGGATAAATATGAGATCTTAAATAAAATAAAAAGTGGCGGTATGGGATCTGTATATAAAGCCAGGGTAAAGGATTCTTCTGACATATATGCAGTAAAAGAACTGATAAATTTTTCTATGGATGAAATAAAACAGCACGAAGCTATAAAAAGATTTAAGAGAGAATCCAATATATTGTCTGAATTGCACCATGACAGCCTGCCTTCCGTTATTGATTATTTTTCCCTTGGAGGACGATATTATCTGGTTATGGATTTCATAGAAGGACAGGATTTAAGCACTATAGCTTCCGAAACAGGGGAGGGAGGACTTCCTGAAGATGATGTAGTAGAATGGAGTATTCAGATATGTGATGTACTGGAATATCTTCATAGCAGAACTCCGCAGATAATATACAGGGATATGAAACCATCGAATATCATGATAAGGAACATGGATAATAAAGCCATACTTATAGATTTCGGTATAGCCAGAACCTTACAGAGTACTGAAGATATATCCATTACCAAGACTGCCATAGGAACAGTTGGCTATATGTCTCCCGAACAGTACAGAGGAAAACCTGAGGCAAGGAGTGATATATATTCTCTCGGAGCTACCATGTATCATTTGCTTACCGGTTCCCCTCCTATTCCTTTTTCCATACCGCTTCTGAGTAAATACAGACCTGATATTTCGGACAGAGTAAATGCAGTTGTAATGACTGCTGTAAAGATCAAGACTGAAGATAGATTTAAATCTGCTCTGGAAATGAAACAGGCCCTTATGGGTTTGATTAAGATAGATAAATCATCTCAGTATCTGACACGAAAAATCAAGGTATCTCAGTCACAGAGACAGCATGAAGATCCTTATACAGGAATGGATGCAAAGAAAATTATTTCCATGTCAAAAGGTTCAAAGGATAAAAAGATAGTTCCCCATTTAATTAATATTCTGGTATCAGATCCTCATGATGAAAACAGGAGGAATGCTGCCAGTGCACTTGGAGATTTAGGTGATAATCGTGCCATAGAACCTCTTATCATGTCTCTTTCCCAGGACGATGAATATGTCACGGTAAATGCTGCATGGGCCCTTGGTAAGCTCGGAGATTTAAGAGCCATAGAACCATTGTTTCATCTTTATGAAAGTACTCAGTCTAAAACAGTTAAAAATAGTCTTCAGAAATCATTTATAGATCTGGCAGGTAAGAGAAGTAGCGGTGAAGTAGCAAGATTTTTAGTCGGTCTTATTGAAGAAAATAATGACGGTTACAGGGAACTTCTTCCTGAGAATAAGGATTTATATTTTCCGTCTCTCAAGGAGCTTGTCATAGAATTTTTAAAAGAACCTGATAGAATTAAAGTAAGATTTCATCTGGGCATACTTTATTTATATACAGGAGCCTTTAATGATGCCATAATACATTTTGAAAAGGCCTATAAACTTGATAAGAATCAGATTGATGTCATATTATTTATGGGCAGAGTCTATGAGGATAAAGGGGAATTAAATAATACGATAAAAACCTATGAAGATGGCTTGAAAACCTCTCCTTCTTCCGCTATTTTGCAGGATGTATTTTTAAGTTCCTGCTATAAGATGGCCCGGGAATATGCTCAAAAAGAAATGTTAACTGAAGAAATGGATTATTATAACAAAATAATAACTGTTCTGCCTGAACATCAGGAAACCCCTTTTATGCAGGGAAATCTGGCTTTAAAGCAAAAAAACCTGAAAAAAGCCATTCAATATTTTACCGAATATATAGAAAAAAATCCTCAGGGCAATTATGCAATCGAAGCTTCTCAACTGCTGGAAACGTTACAGCCGCCAAATAATTTATTAAAACTTTTCTCCAGGATAAAAGGACTGTTTAATCAGTGAAAAGGGAACAGTGATCAGGGAACAGTGAATACTCAGGGACTGTAAGAAAATAACCCTGGCAAATTGTTAGAACGTTTATCATCCTCGCGTCACGCGTTACGCCTTACGATATAGACGTAAATAGGGTAGTCGGGTAAGGGCGAATTACTAATTCACCCTTACCCGACTACCCAAATATGATTGAGTTATTTCTTGACAACCCCTTAGTACCGCTCCAGATAAGTCAGTATCCATTTCTAAAACCTGTCCCTGGCCGGACT
>CAYSLJ010000199.1:0-11458 GCA_964431735.1 uncultured Synergistia bacterium
CCTTTTTCCATCCCTTTTTCCATCCCTTTTTCCATCCCTTTTTCCATCCCTTTTTGCTCTGCTCTATATAATCTTGTAGCTTCTTCGTGACGTCCCCTTTCTCTCATTTCAAGTATTTCTCTTACCAGGTCATCATTAGAAGCTCTTATCATTTCCTGTAATGCCATCATAATCTCCTCCTCTTCTTTTAAGGCTTCAGGAATGTTATTTAAATCTGCTGCATAAATTTCTCCGAATTTTAAGGCATGAAGCCATTTTTCGAATTTTGTTAAATCCTTTCGTGGTTTATCTTCTGTGTATTTCGGAAGTTCTATAAAATGGAGCTCTTTTAAATTTGTTAACTGATTTTTAGATTTTATATTTAAATAGCGGTAAATATTATGTAAATCAGTTTCATTTTCAAAAAGAATAAAGTTTAAGATTGATATGCTTATAGCTCGTAATAATGTATCATATGGTTCAGCCTGTTTTAGCTGGCCTGTATAGAGTTTATCATGATAATAAATTATACGGTTTATATATGATGTATCAGGAGCGATCTGCATTTCAACATTATATCTGACTCCTGTACCATCTTCTACTTTAACATCAAGACTTGTTAATTTGTCATTAAGATATTCTTTTATATTGAAGGCATTCAAAAAGGTTAATTTAACAATCTTTTCATCCCCTGTAAGATTCAATATAGCATTTAATAGAGAAATAAGAAGTTTTTCATTTTTTTCATATCCAAAAACTACTTTGAATATTACATCATTTCTGAGATTTACCAGACTATCTACAGGCATATAATCACCCCTGCCATAATTTAAGTCTTTTATTTTATTATATCATGTTCTACTGAGAGTGGTATGGAAAAAATGAAAAATGGTAGTGTAAAATAAAAGCTGGTTTATTCAGAATTTCTTCATAAGAATTTCATTGGAGGTTAATAGTTCTTTCATTTTCTCTACAGATACGTTGAATTTTGCTGCAAGCTTTTCTATTGGATATCCGTCTTCATACAGTTCTCTTGCCAGTTCAATTTTAGCCTTTTAAATTTGTTAGTACATTTTCGCTCACTGTTAAAATGATATTATTGGCCCGGAATTAGATACTATTATTTTCATTGTTATTTCTCCAGTAATTCTTTTAATGCTATAGAGCCTTCATTCAGATCATTTTTATCTAGATCAATTACAGGTAGATTGTTCTCTGTGAGCAAATCATAAAATTCCCATTTAGATATGTTCAGAAGTTCTGCACCGTCGAATTAAATCTATAAAAACCTATAAATAGGAGTATCTACTTATAAGTTTTCTGGAACACGACGTTGTCAGCCAGAAGCTAACCTTATCCTTCTCAGTATTAATTAATTTTGTTAAATTAACTAATTCCCAGTCGCATTTTAATTTTATAGGATTACAAATTTTCCACCAGAAAGTCTTTAAATAATCCATATTTTTCTTTGTATGTATCTTAATATAATTTACTGCACCATTGAGATCACAGTTCCAGATTTTGTTTAATAATGTATCTTTAAAGAGTCCTCTCTTAGCACGATATCCATTTATATCATTAGCTAAAATGGTGTTCTCCTGTATCTTACATACATCATCAGAAAGACAGGAACTTTTAGAACTATAAGCTTCATCAATATTATGAATTCTTATATTGTAATCTCCTGCTTTATAAGTTAAATAATCCAGTAACCTGATAACCGGGATCTGTATGAATTTCTGATTATTGGATGCACCAAGATTAACAGTGCCATTATTCTTTAATTTCGATATATTTCTTGAAATTATTAAATCTGTTACATGGTTAAAATATAAATACTCTAATATACGTTTGGACATTTTATGAAACTGGTCTCGAAAAAATCTGTTTCTTTTTTCATAGAGAAAACTTCTGAATTTCTTCTGATAATCCAGTCTTTTTACATGTTCTGAAGTCTCTTTTTCTTTTAACTCATTTTTCAATAAATCTATTGAATTATTAATTTTCCCCATGAGTCTGTTAAAGTCAGAATTATAAGTTTTAAATTCTTCTCCTGAAATAATCAAGGATTTTGTTTTCTCATCATCTATAAAGATGGAGGCAAGATTGGTTATACCTGCATCCAGTGATGATAGTTTCTCCTCTGTAACTCTCAGGGGGTCATGTCGTAAATATTTATAAGTAACATGAAGGTATATATCATTATTTGACAGGCAGATTGTTAAAGAGGCTATATTCTTTAAATCTTTTACAATCTCTATGAGATGGTCGTGTTTTAAATAAATATAAAACATTTTATCAGACAGATTTATTACCAGTAAATTTTCTTTCTTTAATGACCAGCTATTTTTATCCAGAGGTATGGAATATTCAACCAGAGTTGATAATTTCTTAGGGCATGGAGGTCTTGAAGTCTTATCTGTTTTTACTTTCTTAAAAAACCCTTTAAACTGTCCTTTTATTCTTCTTATTATCATTGAAACGTTATGAATTTTTAATTCTCCGGACAACATTATTAAATCTCTCATTAACTGATTATCTTTATATTTTTCTTTTATGTAATCTGCTTTTTCCTTATGTTTACCTCCTTCTGTTGAACGCAGTACAGCTCTCATAACTGAATAATCTGAAAGGTAATTAAAATCATTTCTATCTTTTTCTTCTTTATAGAGATTATAGTTATTCTTTATGAGAATTAAGAGCATATTTTCAAAATGTCTGTATTTGTAAAAGTAATCTCTTATTTCTTCCTTATCCTGTTTATTTCTTACTTTTATTATCGTTGTTCTCTTCTCACTCATTCTTACTCAGTCTCTCTATTATCTTTTTGTTTATATGACTTCTTCTTCCATTTATTTTACAGGAAAACACATGGATTATATTTAATATATCTTCTACCAGTTCTTCTTCCTGAGTTTTTTCATCATCTTTATTGATTATTTCAAGTGTAGTATTATGTATTTTACAAAACTCTTCTATTAATTCATAGCCAAACCTTATCAGTCTGTCTTTATGTAATATATAGATTGTGTCAGCCTGATTTGTTCCTATTAATTTTATCACTTCCTTAAGACCGGCTTTATTATAGTTTATTTCACTTCCTGTATCCGATATGATTTTAAATGGCTTTCCCTGTTTTGCAAGATACAATTCTAATAAGGCTATCTGTCTTTCTAAATCCTCTTTTTGATGTTTTGCTGATACCCTGGCATAACCTATATTTATTCTTTCTTTCGGTTTTTGTTTTTGAAGTATCTCGTTTAACTGGTCTTCACTGTACATTCTGTGATGGCCTTTAGTCTTATAAGCAGGAATTAATATGCCTTTTTTTTCCCAGTCTCTTAAAGTCTGGACACTTTTACCTATTTTTTTTGAAAATTCTCCAACTGAATACATCATAAGATAATTTTACTACAGAATCAACTGGATTTCAAGTGTTATTTGTAGATTTTTACAGTTTATCTATACCAGTTCTTTGACCTTTCCTTCTGCGTTTATAACTGCAAAGATCATAGGAACAGATAATGTTTTATAATAGGAATAATACTTTATTTCTTTTGATTTAAAGGGATATTTACTGTAAAGAGCCATTCCGTTCAGATATTTTCCCGGATGTTTTACGGAATAATAATCTTTATCCAGAAATCTCAGACTATCTAACCATTTATCATCTGTTTCCGAAAGGGCTATAACAGAAGGGTCTGTATCTTTTATGAGTGAAGCAAGGAGGTTATATTTATCATTTGTTGTATGCACATTTGCCGACAGGATTTTAATGGTTTTCCCCTCTCCTGATTTATCTGCCGGTATATAGAATGAGAGAAAAGGAACCAGATTGATCAGGGTAAAAGGTAGGAGTACATAAAGGAACTGCTTTTTTATTTTCAGGGGCGGTATAAGACAGATTAAGATTAACTGAAGGAACATGCACTGATGCCTGAAGCTGGCAGCATATTCAAATCCCCACCAGAGATTGTTGAATACGGCTGTAATTGTAAGGATGATAGTAATAAAAGTCAGCAGGATAATAAGAGAGGTAATTAATTTGAGAAAAGTTTTTTTCAGTAATTTCATTTGCTCTATAAATTTTTTATATGAATTTTTATTGCAGATTTGCTAATAATACATTGAAGCCAGCCTGTCTGAAATGCTCATCTGTAGTAAAAGCTTCCTTTATATCATAATCCTGCATTACAATAAATGAAATACAATCTGTTAGTCCCCATTGTTTATCTTTATAGACGTGATAAAAATTTACTGCTCTTCGGAATAGCTCTTTATCTACAGAAACTACTTTCACATTTGTAGTAGTATAACAGGTATTGATAAAATTGACTGCAGCTAATCGGTTTGAGCGAGACAGAGCATTTCCTATTTCTGTTAGAATTGCTTCTGTAATCACTACTTCATAAGCTGTACGTATCTGCGGAAATAACTCTTTAGCTTTTGTATGATATATATCACGTGGATTAATTAATGCCAGTACATAAGAAGTATCAAGAAAAAAACGTCTGTAGTTCATATAATTATGCCTTTTTGGGGGTACCGTATAGATAATGATTATGTTCCTTTGACCAGTCTTCAGGGCCTTCAATGGTGCCGGTAATGTTATCAAGAACATCCCAGAGATTTTTATCTCCTGATGTTTTAGATTCAATAGTTACAATATAATAACTGTTTGGTTCCAGGTCTACTGGTTCTTCCGGTCTAAAAACATTACCATCAAATATGACATTTAATGTTTTTGTCATAATACTCACCCCTTTCCTGAATATATTTTATCATATCCTGTTATTTTTACAAGAGCGTCCGGGGAATTGGGACAGGGGAAAATAAAAGCCGGTTTATTCAGAATTTCTTCATAAGAATTTCAAAAGGACAAATCCATCTAATTCCTCTCTGAAGGAATTTTTATATTTATATTTCCCACAGTATCACCTCCATTACTGATAAATATGATACAACCACCGGAGCTTTCTATGTTTATAATATCAGATAAAACCTGTTGCAGCAAGGTTTATCTTTTTACGCCCTCACAAACCATTCCCTCAAAACCATATAAACAAACTTGCTGTTCCCGTAGAGATACCTTTTCCACAATCTCCCTGGCTCGCACCAGAGCCGGAAAAGCCATTCCAGTCCGTTCCTCTGCATCCAGAGAGGTGCCTGTCTCACAGAGCCTGCATAAAAATTAAAAGCCGCTCCCACTCCTGCCATAAGTATTCCCTCAAGAGAGGGTGAAACATGAGCCATCCATTTTTCCTGTTTCGGAGAACCGATGCCGACCCATACTATATTCGGTTCAGCCTTTTTTATATCGGCTATAACCTCTTCTTCTTCTTTTTCCGTAAGAGGCCGGAACGGAGGAGAATACATACCGCATATATGAAGGGAAGGGAATTTCTTCAGGAGATTTTCTTTTAATGTCGAAAGTATTTCATCTGTTCCTCCGTAGAAATAATGTCTGTAGCCTTTTACTTCCGATACATAGAAAACCTCTCTCATCAAATCAGGGCCATAGACTCTGGTCACATCTTTAGCGCCTTTTGATTTCAGATACCACACCACCGGCATTCCGTCAGGAGTTGCAAGGAAAGCATTGTTTATTATATCCTGAAATTCTCTGTCTTCAGTGGCTGTAACTATGGATGATACGGGGCATACGCAGATATAGGAAGAATTTTTTTCTTTGATCTTTTCTTCAACAAGAAAGACAGCCTGAGAGAGGGAAACGGCGCTTATTAAAGAGCCGAATATGTTTATTTTTTTGTGATTGTTTTCTTTAAATTCCATAAAAAGGATGAAAAGGATTTTCTCTCCATATTTGATATGATTTCCTGGCACTTTGTTTTATTTCTTCTTTAAGATATCTGTAATTATTCCAGAAAGATGGTAATGTCATTGAGTTCATAATTTATCCTGACATCTCACGCATTACGCATTACGCGTCACGATTATTTAATAATTCTTTCATCTTCTCTGCAGATACCTTGAACTTTGCTGCAAGCTTTTCTATTGGATACCCGTCTTCATACAATTCTCTTGCCAACTCAATTTTACCCTTTTCCATACCCTTTTCCATACCCTTTTCCATACCCTTTTCCATAGCTTTTTCTTCCCAGGTAGTAAGCATTTCAGCCACCTCCTTGAATTTTTCTTCATTATGAATAATTTTCTTAAACTCCTTATCTTCCTTTTCATTCAGAAACAGGAGCCTGTCAATGAAGTTTTTTAATATTTCTTCCTGTAATGGACTGAGATGATATTTTTTCATTTTCTTCAGTGCTTCAGCTTTCACAAGTGCCCGGGAGTCCTTCCCATGATCCATTCTTGTCATAAGTGCTGCAGTGATTGGATTATCGTGTTCCAGATAATCCCTGTAGTTGTAATTCTTTGTCTTTCTCAGATGGTATTTGTATGTAACACTTGTTCCCATAAATTCCATAAAAAATGTATCACTTATGGGAATCCGCCATTCCACAGCATCGTCAACAAACAAAGCAAAGGCAAATATTTTCTTTTTATACTCACGCCAGATGTCTACATAGTAATTAAACATCCGCTCAGGGAATGATTCTTCCTTTCCGCTCTGTATTTCAAAATGTAAAAGTACTATTTCTTCCTGGCCATCAAGTAATGTTACCTGTGTAAGTATGTCAGATATAGATTTTTCTCCTTCAATCTGCCCTGAATACAACTCTTTATCAATAAATAATACTTCTGTATTGAAATCAATTCTCTGCATCAGTTCCGGGAAAAAGAAATCCAGGAATTCTTTAAAGAAAGCTTTTATCAATCTTTTACATAACTGGTCAAAATCCCTTTTTTCTTTCTCTACGGCTTCATTGTTAATTTTATTCTCTTCCATATATACTGCATTTCTATATTCCATTTATTTAATTATACCATATTCTGCAGGGGTTGGGA
Organism: uncultured Synergistia bacterium; assembly: GCA_964431735.1. Taxonomy (GTDB): domain Bacteria; phylum Vulcanimicrobiota; class SpSt-956; order SpSt-956; family JAKJGF01; genus CALARM01. The sequence goes on from CAYSLJ010000199.1 coordinate 6,907, forward strand.
TAGAAAAAGTTAAAAGGGGGAGGTGTAAAATAAAAGCCGGTTTATTCATATTTTATCCTGCTTTCAGGCTATTTATTTCTTCTATCGTCAGGCCTGCCAGGGCTGGAGCTATAATAAAAAGTTGTGGAAAAAGATCCGGTAGATTCACTCGTAATGAAAGTATCAATGCTCTTCCAGTCACGCATTACGCATTACGCATTACGCATTACGATTATTTAATAATTCTTTCATTTTCTCTACTGATACGTTAAATTTTGCTGAAAGCTTTTCTATTGGATACCCGTCTTCATACAGTTCTCTTGCCAGCTCAATTTTGCCCTTTTCCATCCCTTTTTGCTCTGCTCTATATATTCTTGTAGCTTCTTCGTGACGTCCCCTTTCTCTCATTTCAAGTATTTCTCTTATCATGTCGTCATTAGAAGCTCTTATCATTTCCTGTAATGCCATCATAATCTCCTCCTCTTCTTTTAAGGCTTCAGGAATGTTATTTAAATCTGCTGCATAAATTTCTCCGAATTTTAAGGCATGAAGCCATTTTTCGAATTTTGTTAAATCCTTTCGTGGTTTATCTTCTGTGTATTTCGGAAGTTCTATAAAATGGAGCTCTTTTAAATTTGTTAACTGATTTTTAGATTTTATATTTAAATAGCGGTAAATATTATGTAAATCAGTTTCATTTTCAAAAAGAATAAAGTTTAAGATTGATATGCTTATAGCTCGTAATAATGTATCATATGGTTCAGCCTGTTTTAGCTGGCCTGTATAGAGTTTATCATGATAATAAATTATACGGTTTATATATGATGTATCAGGAGCGATCTGCATTTCAACATTATATCTGACTCCTGTACCATCTTCTACTTTAACATCAAGACTTGTTAATTTGTCATTAAGATATTCTTTTATATTGAAGGCATTCAAAAAGGTTAATTTAACAATCTTTTCATCCCCTGTAAGATTCAATATAGCATTTAATAGAGAAATAAGAAGTTTTTCATTTTTTTCATATCCAAAAACTACTTTGAATATTACATCATTTCTGAGATTTACCAGACTATCTACAGGCATATAATCACCCCTGCCATAATTTATCAAATCCCATCTTTTTTACATGGCCTGTCTTAATGTCTTTACGCACTTTTTGGGCCAGTTCTGAAAGCTTTTCTTGAGAAGCTGTAAAAGACGATTCCCACTTTTTCTCATCTTCCAGTTCTTCGAAAATTACAGTTGCAATACCATCCTGCTTTTCAGGCGGAAGTTTATATACTTCCCTGAGCGCGTTTTCGAGAAGTGTTGTCATAATGTTCTCCCTTTCGTTACTTCGTTCTGTAACCGGCTCTTGCCGGCTCAAACCGGCTGGAAACATAATCCTGTCTTCCTTCAGTTTCATTATAATAGTAACTACACACAGATGTTTCCGGACATAACTTCAAATTCTTCATAAATATATTATATCATAACATAGAGCGATTATAAAATAGTCAGTTGATAACGGTAGTGTAAAATAAAAGCCGGTTTATTTCTTTACATATTGACTCATAATTCCTTCTCTGTTAAACTCATTATTAAGGAGTGATTTTTATGTTACAGATAGACCCTGTAGATAAAAGTTTAAAGATCCTTGCACGAAAGCACCCCGATACGTTTATAGACCTTATATTTGGCCATGATTACGACTATACTCTGCAGGTAATAGAAAACCCTGTACTCAATCTACCTGAAAAACGTGCTGATTTTGTTTATGTACTGGAGAAAGGTATTGAAAAATTTGCCATTCATCTTGATTTTCAGCTAATTCCGGCAAAAGAATTTCTTCAGAGAGTGTTTCTTTATAATGCTCTTTTTACCGGAACTCTTAATATGCCTGTCTGTTCTATTGCGATTTATCCTGAGAAAGGTGATTATGTTACCTTTCCATATGAATACCGGGTAGATATAACAGGAGATTTATGGAATAGCTTTACCTTTAAAGCGATAAAGCTCTGGGATTACAGGGAAAGGATAGAAAATGGTGAATTCCCTGTGCTTGCGCCATTGCTTGTTCTTTTTGATAAAGAGCCTGATGAAAATACCCTGGAAAAAGAAAAAAGACTTATAGGTACAATAGAGGATGAAGCTCTTAAGTCTGATCTTACTGCTATTGCTATTACTGTTGCATCCAGGAAATTCCGTAGAGAATTTTTGTATGCTTTCTTTAAGGAGGAGATATATATGTTAAAGGAATGGGATATTGTCCAGGAATGGATTAAAGAAGGTGAAAAGAAAGGTTTACAGGAAGGAATAGAAAAAGGAATAGAAAAAGGAATAGAAAAAGGAATAGAAAAAGGACGAAAGGAAGGCGAAATATCCTCTGCGAGAATGCTGATTTTAGAACTTCTTGAAGATAAATTCTCTATGGATAAAGAAATGATAGAGATATTGGAAAAGATAGATAATATGAAATTACTGAATATTATTTTCAAGAGAACCCTTAAGGCAAAAAGCATTCAGGAAGCAAAGGACTATGCGAAAGAATTTATTTAAATGTAATCTATTACTGCTGACGACCAGTCTTCGGGGCCTTCAATGGTGCCGGTAATGGGAGGTGTAAAATAAAAGCTGGTTTATTCATAATTTCGAAACAGATTTATCATTTCAAACCTCTGGCCTTCAGGTGCTGCTTCAATACAGATGGTTTCATAGTCTGCTGTATCTCGTCTACTACCTGCATTCTCTGTGCAATATCCTGATTTAACTGTTCTACATGGTCCCAGTAATATCCCAGAGCAGAATATATTTTCCCAAGGCTCAAATAAGGATGCTGCAGATGTATTTCTTCCGGACTCCATCCATAGGCTATATGTTCCATGACCAGTTCCACAACTTTTGTTGAAGTCCCTGAAATCATAGGTACCATGTCAGCTCCAATAACTATATGCTCATATCCGGTTGCTACAAGAGACATATTTAATCACCTCATAAAATACTCTATCTCTTAACAGTATATATTACATTAAAGTTTCTTGCAAGAGCAACGCTAATAAGGGAGGTGTAAAATAAAAGCTGGTTTATTCATGTTTTATCCTGCTTTCAGGCTGTTTATTTCTTCTATCTTCAGGCCTGCCAGGGCTGCTGGTAGTGTAAAATAAAAGCTGGTTTATTGTAAATATAAGATTTACTTTTTATAATATAATCGCATCACGCATCACGCCCTCATTAATGAATCTATGAATTATGTAAGGAGCATAGGAGCTGTTAAAAAGAAATAATATCTTAATGGTATTATATTAATAACTTATGATTAAAATAGATAAAACAAGATATTTACATTATCAAGGCCTTACGCATCCTGTTAATCCTTTTATCCCACAAATACCGGTCATTTTTCCAGTTCTTCTTTGATTTTCTTTTTTTTACTCTTTCTGATTTTTTCTAATATACCTGTTACCTCTTCTTCTCCAAGTTCTGCAAGTATACTGACTAAAAAGTCTTTCCCCTGTTCTTTTAATATTTTACTTATAAATTTATTTCCTCTTTCTTTTACAAGTTTGCCCAAAATTTCATCATCTTTGTTACGTAGTATTTTTCCTAAAAACTCATCGTCTTTCTTATCTAAAATTTTTCCTAAAAATTCATCATCAAAAAGATTATTTATACTTTCATTATATTCCGAAAGCTCCTTTACTTTCTTCATAAGTTCCCCCTCCTTAATCTTGAATATATTCCTTTTTATAGAAAAAATCATATATTTCCATAATTTTTCAATGTTTTTTGCATTTATTTCCTTTTTTATGTCTCCAATCAATTGTATCCACAATTCTTCCTGTTTATATGCATTTCCAAGTAACAGTAACGGGTAATTTGCTTTTATTACGTCAAGATCATTTATCACTATCAGATACACAGGAAAATAATGTGGTTTTGTAAAAATATAGAATCCTTTTCTAAATTCACTCGATTTGAAATTTACCATTATATCTTCAGTCACATATAAGACTTACATATTTATCGATTATCTCTAACCCTTTACCTTCTTTATCTAAAAGCATCTGGCAGGAAAGAAGATTGGCATTTGCTATATATTTCGGTATCATACTTACAGTCAGAGTTTCCTCACAGCTTTTAAATTCCAGAGTATTCCATTCTTTAAGACAGGGAAAGGTCTTATCTGTCAATATGCTGTAATCAAAATTTTCTTCTAAAATAATAATTGTGTCAGGTCTTCTATACTGCCATTTCTCATCAAGTTGATAATCTTTTTTTGATACTATTCCAATATCTTCTCTGAATTCTTCAAATAGAGCCTGAAAAGCCCTGTCATATTTCTGATATGGTTCTTCTTTTTTCTTTTTGCCAGTCTTTCTCAAAATGCAAGCTCCTTAAGTATGTTTCTACTTTAATTTTATCACAGGTAAATATGTATGTCTATGTTTTTCGGAGTAACGGGGTGTAAAATAAAAGCCGGTTTATTCATGTTTTATCCTGCTTTCAGGCTATTTATTTCTTCTATCTTCAGGCCTGGATTGCGTTTTTTTACGACAGGTAAATTCACCTTTACTGAAAATTATAGTTA
>CAYSLJ010000200.1:0-11434 GCA_964431735.1 uncultured Synergistia bacterium
ACTAATTATTCGATTTATCCTCTTTATTTTAAAATTATTTTCCGACACGCTCTAATTTAATGTTACTACATTTTAACTGTCATAAACAACTACACTATGAAAACACTGTCGCTGGCTCTTTTTCTTGAGGGTTTAGGAAGGCCCGAGCCGAATGAAGGGAAACTTTCACGTTCGGTTCTTAGGGGAGGGTGAATTAGTAATAATTTGCCCTTACCCGGCAGGATACCTCTATAGTAAGGCTAATTTGCCCCAAAATATTCAGAGTAAAAAGTGAAAAAATCACTGAAATTTATTATTTATTCCTCTTCCGGGCTTTTTCAAAAAGAAATCTTGCAATATCTGATCTTCTTTTATTTTCTCGTAATATCTCAATAAATTCTTTTGTAAGTTCTTCTCTGGTATTATCCTTTGATACATAACTGTCTATAAGAAAATAATTAGCTCGAATGTTTTTAGGATTATTATAGGGCTGTTCATTGTAATGGAGTTCATTGTAGAGTTTAACACATGAAAATAGTTTTTCATTCATTCTTAATGTTTTTACTATTAGAGAAAAACTTTCACGAGCACTTTCCCCGTATTCCCATTTACGTAATTGTTCAAATGAATATCTGATTTGCAGTGTACTTTCATTCTCCGGTCCTTCTTCCATAAGAAGCTTATAAGCTTTACAGCCGTCAAATATATTCATATTCTCTGTTGAAATGAGACCTTTAAAATGATTAACTGCTTCACTCATACTTTCGTCATCTCTTTTTATATCATTTAACGCTTCAAAAAAATTTCTGACCATTTTATTACATTCTCCCTCTTTGAAATGAGGGATTAAAAAGTATAAAAGGTTTAAAAAAGCTTCTGTTGTATCTTTTAATTTCAGTTCAGGATTATTTTTTATAAGGTTTTTAATAAATAAAAAATCATTTACTGTATCTATTTCAGGAGTTTTTTCTCCAGAAATCACTTCAGCCTTAAATAAATCCATAAGAGCATTTTTTGCATTGTACTTCTCTAAAGGTTCTTTATTCCCGGTAATGCCAGCATATTCCATTTCTACTGAATTTTTTTGAGATAAAATTGTTCTTGAACCTTTTCCCATTTTTTTTAATTTTTCCATATCACTTAAACATATGAGAGGACTATTTGAAGAAACTGTATATTGATCATTATCTTTACTTTGGTCTTTTTTATTATTTATCTTACCAGTCGATACTTTATTAGTAAAATATATCTCCGGTATTTTGGGGCTATTAATCATTTCTAAATCTCCTTATTATGTTGTTATTATTAATCTGTATAAATCCTGTACCGTTAAATTAATAATATATAAGAAGATTGTCAAAATCAAATCAAAACCTGGTCAAAAGAAAGACAAAATCTGAACTGTAATTAAAAAAATTAAATATAGGAAAATTTGGGGTATAATAAAATTTTCGAAACAATAGTATAGATAGGAGTTTACACAAAATTTATTATACTTTTGTATATAAAAAAATTATTCAACCTGTATATTATCAATAAGGCAAAAATTTGATTCAGTTTTAAAATAATATTTGCCTTTTTCCCCCAGGAGACCCTGATTATAAAATATATATTTAAAATTTTTTTTTCCCGGTTCTATAACTCTTCTCAGGCGGGATACGCATTTTCTCACATCATCATCACTTCGAACACCTTCATATTCCCATTCCCATATTTCTCTGTATATTTCTTCAGATGAAAGTTCCTGTCCATGTTTACGGATAAACAACAAAAGAAGTTTCATGAGATTTGTTTTCCTGAAAACATCTAATTCACCTCTGTCTTTTTCAAAAGCAACTTTCTTAGATAAATCTATAAAAAGATCAAAATTCTCTCTATTTTTTCTTATTTTATTAACTTCCAAAAGAGTGGCAGCAAATTCTTCTTCACCGATTTTTACTACATATTTCTCTTTAAAATCCTTTATTTTTTTTAATAAGTATTCGAATTCTCTCTTCTGACTTGCCTCCAGTTTATCAAGGTTTTCTTCTAGTTTTTTTCTTAACATTTCTCTAGTTTTTTTATCCTTGAGCAACGTTTTGCTCATTATATAACAGGCTTTTGTAATACCATATACATATCCTTTTTTCTCAGATAGTTCCAGAGCTTCTCTAAGCATATCTTCCTGTTCTTTATCTCTATTTTCTCTTTGATATATAATAGAAAGAATAATATTAATATCTATCTTATCAATTATTAAATTGTCAGGAATTCTTTTCTTCAATCTTATTGCTTCTTCTGACGAAGGAAATTCTTCTTTTATTCTTAATCTATTTTTTAGAATTTCTATTGAAGATTTTATTTCTAATTTTTTATAAGATAATTCTACAGCTTGATTTATTACTTTTGAATATAATGCCAGGGCTTCAAATAAATTTCCTTTCTCTGACAATACATTAGCCATATTATATTCGCTAATAGCAATACATATTTTATTTCCTGCAGAAATATAGTTTTTGATACTTTTTTTTAGAAATTCAAGAGATTTATCAAGGTTGCCTATTTCACAAAAAACCCTTGCTATTCCAAAATAAGAGGCCCCTTTTATAAAGTTTACTCTGAATTTTTTTCCTAATATCAGGTTACTTTCGAAACACTTATAAGCTTCATCATATCTTTTAAGTCCCACAAGAGCCTTACCTTTATTAATTAAAGCCGAGTGAATCAAATGAAGAGAACCTTTTTTTTCTGCAATGGCCAGACGTTTTTCTGAAAGACAAAAAGCTTCTTCAAATTTTCTCTTTTCTATAAGGAAACTAATTTTTTTTGAAAGGGCATAAAGCAGATACATTTCATTATTTTCATTTTCAGCAATTGTGAAAATGTTCTGAATAAGTCTGTAAGCTTCTTCTGTTTGCCCTGTAACTTCATAAAAAATAGAAAGTCTATCACTTATTTTAATTACCTGTTCTATATTGCCGGTTTCTTCAAAAAGTTTAAGACTGTTCTGGTAATAATCTATAGCCATGGAATAATTAGAGGTAATACCATAAATACGGCCTGCAGAGAAATAAATCTGAGCCAGAAGATTTTTATCAATTACCCTGTTTCCCAGGGCTTCAAGTATACTGATACCTTCCTTACAGTTCCCACGAAATGCTAAAGCCACTGCCTTTATCATTTTTACATAATCGGAAATATTTATATATTCCTCCAGAGTCTTTATTTTTTTTAAAATTTCTTCATAATATCCTTGAGATAAAAGATCATCTATAAATCTTTGAAGAATTTTCTCAGCCTTTTCTGGTTTACCTGCATTTATTAAATGATAAAAAGCTTCACATAGATTTTCCGAGGTTTCTTCGAAATATTTACCCAGAATATTATGAAGAGTATTTTTTTTATTTTTAGTAAAATTATTCCATATATGTTCCTTTAAAATATGATGTATTGCATAACGGCACTCCTGGTCTTTCTCTATAAATATTTTTTTTTCCAGTGATGATAATAATTCGAGATAATTTTCCAGTTTACTTATTTCTTTTATATCTTTAGAAGATAATGATACACGTGAGGCTGAGAGTATTTCGAGTAAATATATTTCATCAGAATTTAAATTTTTTATTAAATTATTAAATAAAATATTTCCTGCACCTTTTTCTATATTTTCCGCTAAAATATATTCAACACTTGAAGTTTTTGATATAATTAATCCCATTATTGTTTTCAGGATAAAAGGATGCCCTTTTGCTTTTTGAATTATTTTTATAATTACATCGTCATCTAAAATTTCATCGAAATTATGAAAATCAAAAAAATTTTTCAGTAGTAAAAAAGAATCCTCTCTATCAAGTTCTTTAATCTTTATTCTTAATATATCCATATAGTCAATAGATTGTGAAATCAGAGACTTTTGTGATATTATGTATATTCTGGAATTTTTTATATATTTTTTTAATGTTTCAAGGAAAATTTTTTCAGATTCTTCTGGTATATTCTGAAAGTCATCGATAAATATAATATATTTTGACTTATTTAAAAGATCGATAATATATAAAGCCTTTTTTTGAGAAGTTAAAAATTTTTCTGCCAGAGCTTTTTTTCCGGTGTTTTCTCCTTTGCTTATAAGCCATTCATTAATTTCCATCAACACTGTATCTAGAGTCCAGTCTTCCCTGCATTCCAGCCATAATATGTTATTTTCATATTCAATCCTCTGACTGAGAATATTGGCCCACTTGAGCATAATGGAAGTTTTACCTATACCAGATATTCCTTCAATATAAAATAAACCAGTTCTGTCAAATGATTCAATAAGTGTTTTTAATTCTTTTTTTCTTCCTGAAAAACACATCGGAGTTACAGGAATTATGTTCATATACATATATTTTCCTCTTATATATTTTTTATCTTTAATAATTTGTCAGATAAATTTAAGTCAAAAAATATATTGGTGGAGATAAATCTTTAGATGATAAATTAACCTGTTTGATTTAATAATCATATGCTGGATGTTATAAAATTCAGTATTTAATAAATCCTTCTACCTATAAGTTAATTTTCCTGCTACAGATTTCTTCCTGTAAATAATCCTGTGATAAGTCATAATGTATGAAAAACATAAAAGAACAGAAGGTGGAAATGCGAAAAATAGTTTTTTGACATTTGTTTGACAATGTTTAGACTTGCTTTTGACATGAAAAAATGACATTATTATATTAGAAAATATTATAGAAAAATTAAATATTAAAAAGATTGTAATAAAAAAGAAAGGAGTGTTTTTATGTCGGAAATAACAGGATTGGGTTATAAGCCAAATCTGCAAGCCACTGCGAATCGCCACATGGCCAGGATGGAGGAAATCTTGGGCCCGCCTACAGATGGAGCGAAGCCCCAGCAAGAAGCATCATCTGCTGGTGAAAAAAGGGAGACAATAGACGGAGAGGTTCGACAAAAACTGGAAGCCACTGCAAACCAGCACATGGGAATGGCAAATGAAGCCCTTGGTTTGTCTTCAGGCACAAAACCAGTAAGATTAGAAGATTACAGGAAACAAGAGCCACCTGTAAATTCCAATCCTCAAATGTCCAGAGATGTCCTGAATGGACAGTCTGATACTGCTTACGACTTTAGAACAGGCGGTAATATGTAATATAATTTGTGATGGTTCAATATTTAAATCTTACTTTTGTAATTTTTAAATAAAATGTTCTATTATCCGATTGGAGAGGGAATTACCTCTTTCCATAAAATGTGGATTTTTTTTGTTTAACACTATTAGAAAAAGATAATTTATTCAGTAAATTGTTTTTTTCTAATAGTTTAAATAAAAAAAGAAATATATTTTTGTATTTTTGCAGAAAGCCTTATGTTGCCTTTCAGGGGCGCACGGCCGTGCACCCCTGCGGAGTAGCGGTTTTTCAAAATTCTGCAAATGTATAGAAAAGAAGAAAGTAAAGTGTGGCAGGTAATTTTTCATGTCTTGATTTATACTTTACATCGAAAAATACTATAGATGTCAACAATAGACTTTGATAAAGAGTTACTGGCGAAATGAAAAATACAAATCAGCGGCAATTTGAATTCTACCAACATATGAAAAAATTGAAATCTAATATGGTTACAGAATTTTTTTTAATTTCTGATATTACAGATGGTTATTCATTGAATATTTTTATAAAAAAGAGTAAAGAATACATTTCCGGAAAGGTAACACTCATAGATATTAAAAATATCCTGGGAGAAACTATTCAGGACTTTTCAGATATAAAAGAAACAGCTCATAATAATTATGAAAATAACGAAATATTTAAAGAATATATAAATTTAATAAAAGAAATTTTGATTGTTTTATATGAAATAGAAGAAGTTATGGAAGAGGAAGAATTTACGGACGATCTAACTTATCTTATAGAAGAACTGAACAGGTATAATAATAAACTTATAGAAGTGAGGCCTGATCTTTCTAAAATTCAGTTGAGTGAGAAACAGATTATAGATGGAGTCATAAAAAAAATACCGGAAGAAGAATTTAGCGGAGGAAATTATGGAATTATAAAAAATATGATCCAACAATTCCTTAAAGGAGATATCGGTAAAGAGAAGGTTAACGAAGTTCTAGTAAATATGCTTAGATGGTCTAAAAAATGCAAAAAGGAATATAATGATAGTACATATATAACTGATAAAGAATGGACTCTTGAAACATATATTGGGGATAAATTTCTTCTTGAAGGAATAGAAGATTGGGAAAAAGGGCTGGCCTCTCTCTATAAAAATTATTTTCTCGGAGATGAAAAATTGATAGATGAAGCTCTTGATACTTTATATAATGCAAATAGAAAAGTTCTTATAACTCAATATCTTGCTGAATATATGAAATATTTGTAATCTCCGGGATAATCCTATTAACCCTGGTTACTATTTAGAACCTGATTCCCGCTTGCAGAGGTGCACGGCCATGCGCCCCTGCGGGGCAGCGATTTTTCAAAATTCTGCAAAAGTAAAGAATAGTAAAAGGAAGGTGATACAATGAGCATTATAGGAAGAAATACACCGTTAAAGACAGAGACCATTACCGGCAGTCAGACAAAAATTGCAGAAAAAGAAGACTACATAGAACCAAAAGATCAGTATATATCTGGTTCAACACAGGAAACACTGGATCCCTTACTATATCCCTCTTTATATTATAAAAATAAAAAGAGGCCTAATGAAGATTATACTATGTTGTCATGGACCCCAGATTTTTACTAAAGAATGGACTCTTGAAACATATATTACTGATCTGAGCATAAGCATTTAATAAAGGTCTTCCTCCCGTCACGCGTTACGCGTCACGAGAGTATATATTTATTATTTATGCTCACCTCAGTAAAGTATAATAAAAAAAAGGGAGAATTAATTATGGAAATATCCGTCAAGAACGTAATTAACAGTTATCAGACATTAAAACAGGCATCTGTAAATAAAGAGGAAAATGCTGAAATAGAAATATGTCTAATGCCTGTAGATATTATTTCATCCAGTGTGGATAATGATAAATCTACTAAAGATAATATTGTGGCAAGTCACTGGAATGGTTGTGGTTCATCTCCGGTAGAAATCCTTACCTTTACGGAAACTATGGAACAGGACAAACAGATACTTGTTTTTGAAAAAACTATTCCAACCTCACCTGAAGTTTCTATGGTAAAAATTGATGAAGAGACTCAAAAAATCCTTGAACAGAAGGGAAATATTAAATTTATAGATTCTGTTGTTTCTCCTGAGCCTGTGACTACCGGACTTTCTCCTTCTGACGCAAAGGGAAAAACAATTCTGGCAGAATATGAGCGCCTGCAAAAAGCTATTGCTTCCGGAGAAGCTTTAAACCGCGACGGTGTCTTCGAATACATGGAAATAGAATTAATAGAAAAGAAAGATAATATACTTAAAGTTTCCGAATGGAATGGATGTTTTAGTTCCGCCGCATCTATTGTTACTTACGAAAACGGCACTAAAGACGGCAAAGAAGTTTTATATTATACAAAAGAAACTCCTCTTGACGGGGAAATTAAAAAAGAAGCTTATACGGTAAATCTGGCTACAGGCTTGATGCTGTAGTATATCTTTACAAAAAAAATCAGATAAAAAAAACATATGCTGATAGTGCCTGTAAAAATTATTCTTGTTAAATAAAGATTTTTTTTTGTTATTTTGTGTTGAAAATTTTTAAAAAATTATTGAAAGGAGAAAGAAAAATGAAAATTAATAAAAATTTAACAATCCCGGGAAGCCCTGATATTAAGAAAAAAGGATTACCTGCAGAAATTGCTTTAGAACCAAAAGATCGTTTTTCAAAGAGTAAACCAGAGGCTACCTGTACGCTTGAAATTCAACAAGAACTGAACTCATTAATTTCTAAAGCTTATAACGCTGAAGATGCTGTTAAGGCAGGAATAGGGTTTGGAGTTACCCTGGGAACGCTGGGAGGCACTATAGGTTATGTTTTAGCAGGCGAAGCCATAGGAGCCGTTGCCGGTCCTGTAGTTTCTAAAGTTGGTGGAGTTATGGGGGCAGTTTTAGGAACAGCTCTGTGCGGAGGCTATTTCGGTTATACTGCTAAAGTATCCAATGATGAATATAAAAAGTATGTAAGCCAGATTAGAGAGATTAATGAGAAATATAACTGCGGACTTATTGAAAAATAAAACCACCATTAGTATAGTTATATTAATTTTGAGAAATAAAAGATTGGAGGAGAATTTATATGAGAATAAATTCAAGTAACATTTCAAATACCATGGCCACCAATAATATAAATAGACTTGCTCTTGAAGAAAAAAAAGATGAAGATCGAGTTGTATTAGGAGGGTACGTACGGGGTAATGAGGATCTACAAATAATGAGAAAACCGATTGAGCCCGTAGAGAATAATAAAAATAGTGAAAAAACTAATGAGCCGTGTCTAAGTAATTTCGACGATGCAGATTTATTAGGTTTAGGAATCGTTGGAACAATGATAGGGATGGGAGCATATTTTGGTTACTTAAGCGGTGGGCCTGTAGGAGCTATCGCCGGAGTAACAGGTATACTGGCTTTCGGTTTTTATCAGGCTACCTATAAAGGCTGCTGAAGAGGAAAAAAACAAAAAAAATATTTTTTCATGGCATTTGTTGGAAAATAATGATTGTAATGAGGCTTTAAAATGTTCATCTCCTCTAATCCACCGGCTAAAATATTTTCTCTTTTCTATGACAGGGATATGAGATAAAATACATTACTGATATGCCACAATTGTGGTGAAGATTTTGAAATTGAGGAAGACCAGAATCCACCCAAAGGGCGTTAAGTTCAAAATAATACAGGGATACGTTGAAAATAAGATTATACTGTTAAGAATAATAGAATATGAGAAAATTGTAATGAAGTAAGTATAAAACAACATAAACCTGATAAATAAGGATAAACAAATAAATTTTGAGCCTGAAGATGAATGGAGTGTTTTTTAATGAGATCTATAGGTATAAATGATCCGAATAAATATATAATTTTACTCCTGGTGCCATATCACCGAATCAAGTTAAGGAATCAAAAAAGACTGATGAAACTCAAAAAGGGGGGCTTCTTAAATCATTAAATACACATTTAAGTGCTGTAAAAGATTTTTTCTGTAATAAGGTCGGACTGAGTAATATAAAACAGAGTGAAGAAAAAGAAACAAAAAAAGCAGTTGAAAAATTATCTTCAGATGCTTCTTCCAGTGTAAAACAGGAAAAAGAAATACACAGGGAAGAAACAATAAAGAAAACAGACAGGGAAAGTTCCGGTTTTATGCCGAAACCTGAAGATACATCAGAGCAGAAAGATTCAGCTCATGGTCGGGGATGCAGTACCGGTATTCCCGCAGAGATTACCCCGAAAGATGCAGATGCGCTCTCTCCGTCAAACAAAGAAACTGCGGGGCATATATCCCGACCGATGATTTCTCAGGCACCCGGTACATCTGATACGGTTGAAAACGCCTCCGTATGTAAAGAAAAATCTATTGATGAGATTACATCTGAAATATCTGAATATATTCTCAGCCTTCCGTGTATTACCGAAGGATTGAATGAATCTTATTCGCCCAACCATACCCAGGGTATGACTACGACGGAACATATTAATAATCAGGTAAAAACGATTAAGGATTATGATGCATTGCACGCTATGATAAATAATCCGAATGCACCAGAACATCTTCGGGTATCCGTAGAAGATATTAAAGCGTTTCTTGAACCGCTGTTCGCTACACTTGGCCCTTCCGACTGGAAAGTGCTTACAGTGGTTGCCGGATTTCATGACCTGGGCAAAATGAACCCGCAGTGGGCGGAGAAATCCGGTTTGAACATGAAAGGCGTCGAGTGGATTGCCCACGATTTTGATTCAGAAACGATACTTACCGGCAATCCGGAACTTCTTTTCAGGCTTAACCTCACCGATAAAGAAAAAGAAAAAGTTCTTCTTTTAGCCAGGCTTCACTCACTTCCGGGACAATACTTCTTCGGAGAAGGCAATGTTTCAGCATACAAACCGCTCTTTGACATGGCGCGGGAAGAAAAAAGCGAAGGAGTGCTGAGCCTTGCACGTATTCACGGTCTCCTTGACGTGATGACTGCCGTGAATGGCAAATTTTCAAAACCGATTTTAAATTCCCATAATGCACTGCGGCAGTTCATTTCTGAAGCATATAGGGACGGCACACCGCCGGGTGAAAAGTTTAAAGAAGCCTCCGTCAAGGAACTGGGCAAAGAAGGAACCCCTGAGGAACCTTCGCTCAAAGATGTGGCGACGCGCTTTAACCTGGGACCGGTTGCGATGAATCGTCTCAAAAAACTCGTTGGTAACGCCAAACCCGCTGATTTTATCAGCGCATTCGAATCAATGGACCCTGCCTTTATCAAGAGTTTCAACAGCGCGACAGACGGAGAAAAAACATGGTTTGGTACCTATATTGCCAATTCGTTCGGCAGCGGTCTGCTCAAAGCGCTTAAAGGCCCTATTGCAGAGGGGAAAGCAAGCACTGCCGATGTAATTCAGGCAACAGTAAAAACAGTAGCCTGCGCATATGTGCACCGCACACGCCAGGAAGCGATAGAGCCGTGCCGCACGGAATGGGCCCTCGGTGCACAGGAACCATCTTTATTTATTCTTAAAGGAGAAAAACAGGCGCTCGCACTTCTCAATGAAACCAAAAAACTTACCTCCCCTGAAGCCGGGGCATCTCTGCTTGCGTCTTCCAGAGAAGGTCTCACACTGCGCAGTGGCGAGAGTGGCATAGTATTCGGTTACACTGAATAACAATTTTGGTAGTTATTAAGAGCCTGTCTGATCGGATAGGCTCTTAATAAATTTTGTTTTTTGTAGATTATGCAGATTTATTACGGCAATCGTGGGAATCTACAGGAACCTATTTAATTGAAGAAAATGATATTGAGAAACATATAATCCAATCAGATCCGTCAGATAGCATGTTTCAAACTGACTCGTGCATTAGCTGAGTTTGAATTGGCTATTAAACAGCATAAATCATTGAGATTTTTTGGGCGAACATACAGGATTGGGTAGTCCTAAAGAGATAGTGGTAAAATTAATATTTACCTATAAACCATAGAATCATTATAATGATGTATAAACATCCATATGGCTCCGATATGGTTTTCAATCTTTTTTGAAAAAGAAAGAGTCTTTCTTACTAACCGCGAAACCCTTTGTCTCATTGTGCAATTAAACCTTTCAATATAACTTGTTTTTCCACTTTCCTTAGGACTGCAGGAAAAATAACTCCGGCAAATTGTCAGAACGGTTATTATCCTCGCGTAACGCTAACGCGTTACGCGTCACGATACAAATCGTAATTAAGATGTAGTTATTTCCTGACAACTCCTTACCAACAGGACGGTGTCTTTTAGAAGGAAAGATTTCCCTGTAAGATGACCAAAAATCTGTATAA
>CAYSLJ010000201.1:0-11345 GCA_964431735.1 uncultured Synergistia bacterium
AAGAGCCTCACACACCGGAAGGTATTTGATGACTTTTCGGATAGGCTCTAAGAACTAAAAACTAATAACTATTTTGTCAAAGTAGGTAGTATGACAATGTCAAGATAACTCCGGCAAATTATTAGAACAGTTATTATCCTCGCGTCACGATATAAACTGTAAATATGATGGAATTATTTCCTGACAATCACCAAGGGGAAGCTATATATTATTATCCGGCTCTGTCCGGAAGTTAAGACTATTGACCGTACCGTTTATAAAAGAGATTTCCCCGTAGAACCAAGGGTTACCCTGGCATGTTTAATACCTCTTACAGTATTCAACTTTGCTCCTATTTCTCTTATCCTGTCTCCCTTCCCTTTCACTGCAAGAACTTCCAGACAATTGTGTCTGTCCAGATGTATATGAAGAGCGGAAAGTATATTTTCGTGATAATTATGCTGTAAATCTGTAAGAACTTCATTTATCTGCCTTACTTCATAGTCGTAAATAAGGGTAATAGTTCCAACTGTTTCTTTATCTCCTTCTTCTCATTCACTTTCTGAAATAAATTTCCTTATCATATCTCTTATTGCATCGGAACGATTTCCATAGCCCTTTTTCTCTATTAATTCATCGAAATTTTCCAGCAATTTGTCTTTTATGGATATACTGAATCTTACTGTTTCACTCATATATAACACCTTTCCAGACAGTAAGCGGTAACAGGTTACCTGTAAAATCTCATATAAATTACCTTTTTTCAGGTACCACTATTACTTTCTCTCTTTTGCTCTTTTCCCCTTTTCTTTAATAAAATAGTACTTTTTATAAAATTATAATATTAATCCAAAAAATAAACAAGAGAACAAAGAAATTTAATAAGTTAACAAATTGTTAACATATAAATATTGCGAAAGAATCAAAATTACTATAAAATTATATAATAATTTATGTATTTTGTTGTATAGATAATTGCATTACTGAAATTTCACATGTATTTATCTATACAAAAGAGTATAGTATATGAGGAGGGAAAGTATGCACATAGGAGATAGCTATAAAAGCAATCAAATGTTGGGTTCAACCACTATTAACGGGAAACAGGCACTTACAGTCGATACAAGAACACAGAATGGTATGATACTTGTAAAACATGATGAACCTTCCGACAAATGGGAACCTGTAGGAAAACTTGAGGGAGATATCAATAAGGATCAACTGACAGACGGATATGGACTCTGGAAGGATAAAGAAGTAACAAAGGGACATCTGTGGTGGAAAAAAACTATAAGAGAAAAAAACAATGAAGTTGAATCTGATGAAGTGAGAACCTTTAAAGATATAGTAAATGATACATACCTTTCTTCAGGCGGAGGACGTTTTGATCCTGATAATGTCCTTAAATACAATGATATTACAATAGCATCTGCAAGCAGTGCTGTAACAGGCCCGTTCGGACTATTAATAAGTTCCGTAACATGTGAAAAAGAGATTTACACAAAACGCATCATTACAGAAAGCGATTTACCTCCTGTTTAATTAAGAACTTTATAATACAGAGCTTCAAATAATAAAACGACAGTCTATCTGTCGTTTTATTATTTGACGATTGCATTAAAAAATGACTGGTGATTTTATATACATTGACTTTTATTTATATTCTGGTTAAAATTTTGATAAGGAATATTTTTACGGAATAATTTATTCCGAATGTAGACTGATATTATAGAGGATTTAACATGAATACAGCTTCTCTGGAAACTGTTATAATAAAAAAAAGATACAAGCTGATAAAAACCCTTGGTACAGGTGGAATGGGGTCTGTTTATCTTGCTCATGATATGGAGAAAAATATGTCTGTTTCCATAAAAGAAATGCATAAAATTTCCGACCCTGTAGAAAGAGCAAAAGATATAGGACAGTTCGGTAAAGAAGCAAAATTCCTGACAAAACTTTCTCATCCAAATCTTCCCAGACTATATGAATTTTTTTTCGAAGATGAAAGACCATATCTGGTCATGGAATATATAGAAGGAAAAACTCTTGAAGCAATAATGGAAGAAAATACTCATCCTGTAAAAGAAGAACAAATTCTTCAGTGGGCAATAGAGTTATGTGAAGTATTACATTATCTTCACAGTCAGACTCCTCAGATAATATTCAGGGATCTGAAGCTGTCAAACATTATGCTGGATAAAAAAGGAAAAATAAAACTTATTGATTTCGGTATTGCAAGAGAATTCAATCCCCGTAAGGATACAGACACAATAAGAATGGGCTCTGTAGGATATGCTCCTATGGAACAGTATGCAAAAGGAGGCCAGACAGATGTAAGAACAGATATTTACGCTCTCGGTGTATGTCTTCACACACTTCTTACAAAAAACGATCCTGCCACGACACCTTTTTCTTTTCAGGATGTTTATAAATATAATCCTTCTGTTTCCCGGAGCATGAATAACATCATAATGAAAGCGCTGGACATAAAACCGGGAAAGAGATTTCAGTCAGTAATGGAATTACTCGAAAAACTTAAAGAAGAACTTCCTCTACCTCTTATTAAAATAACTCCTGATTTCATAGATGGAGGAGATATCATTTACGGAGAGAAAAAAAAAGTTTCTGCTATAATCACAAATATAAGAAAAGGATTGTTATCGGGAAAACTAAAAGAAGAACCTTTAAAAGGTATAGAAGTCAGCGTTAAAAAATTTGAAAATAATTACCACGAGCTTACTCTGGAAATAAATTCCAGTGATTTTGAACCTGATAAAGAATACAGGGAACGAGTAATTTTCACTTCTACCGGAGGAGATGGCCATATTGACATATACTTTAAAATTGTCCTCTCTAAAATCAAACTGGAAACAGATGTATCTTTTCTGGATCTCGGCACATTGAAATATGAAAAAGAAACATGTCAGGAAATTACTGTCTATAATTCAGGAGGAGGCACACTGACCGGGAAAATCTCATCTTCTCAGGAATGGCTCATATTTACTCCCGATACGTTTACATCAAATGAGGAAAAAATAAAAATCTCTGTAAAAAAAGACAGACTTCCTGAAGGTTCTATTCATGAAGGCATAATAAATATAGAATCAAACGGAGGAAATATTAATATAAATACAGTGCTCTTCAGACCTGTAGCAGAGATATTTCCTCACGAGATTGATTTAAAGGTCACAGCGGGGAAAAATATAAATATTCCTCTCACAATTATTAATAAAGGAAGAGGTTTTTTAAAGGGTACTATCTGCAGCAATTCGTCATGGATAAAATTATCGTCTCATAATATTTCAGGGAATATCAATTATCTGAATATGTCCATAGAATCGTCAGAACTGAAGAAAGGGAAAAAATACAGTTCTACGATTGAACTTGACGGGAACTGCAATAAGTGTTCCGTGCCGGTTTTCATAGAACCTTATTCTCTCATGAAAACATTTCTGAAATGCTGTTTCATTCTGTTAATATCTCTGATGATAGTTGTATCTGTCTATATTCGTTATATCATAGAAGAAACGAATAGAATAAATTTTCTTCATCGTCTTTCAAATATTCACTCAAAAATAGCATATATTACGGATATAAATGGTTTCGGGACAATCTGCCTTATAAACCCTGATGGCACAGATAAAAAATTAACAGGGAAGGGATATTTTTCAGGATGGTCCCGTGACGGGAAATATATAATCTGTTCTTCGCCGGAAGGAATTTTCCATATAGTAAATATAAAAAAAGGAATATATGAGGAAACTCTGAAGGGAACTAACCCTGTATGGTCCCGTGACGGCAGAAAAATAGCTTTTCAAAAAAACGGTGATATAATACACATAATAGAACGATCAGGTCACAAATCTATTCCTCTTATATACGGACAGAATCCTTCATGGAACAGTTCGGGAGAAAAACTGGTTTATACGGACAGAACATCTGAAGGTTCATCTATAAAAATGATTTACATAAAAAACCCTGTACCTGAAATTATCGGAAATGGCTTTAATCCGCTCTGGTCTCCTGATGAACATTATATAATCTGTAATCATGACAGCAGTACCCTATGTATTATAAGTCCTGACAGGCCTTCATGGAAAAAGCTCATAACCGGAACCGACGGTGCGTGGAATTTCAGCGGCAAAAAAATTGCCTTTCAGAGAGATGGTATTATATATATTTTCGACACAGAAACAGAAAAAGAAAAAAGAATCACAGAAGGTTTCGAACCGTCATGGTCTCCTGATGATAAATATCTTGCTTTCACTATGAACGGCATATATGTAATAGAACTTGATACAGGTATGAGAGAACAGATTGCCGGGGAAGGATATAAACCTGTATGGAGCGGAACAGTGAGTAGTGAGTTGTGAGTATTTCTGCCCCCTGTTACGCATCACGAATTAGAGGTGAAAAATAAATGAAAAAAAACATAATAATTACCTTTTTAATTATTTTATTAATCCCCGTTACAGCTAAAACCATATTTACCAGATGGGGTTCTCCAGGCAGTAATTACGGTGAATTTACCGGTCCCCGCGGCATAGCAGTAGATATATTTAAAAATGTCTATGTCGTAGAACAACTCAATAACAGAATTCAAAAATTTGACGTAAACGGAAATTTTATATCATGCTGGGGAAATAAAGGTACAGGTAAAGGAGAATTCAATCTGCCAGAAGGGATAGCTGCAGATATGGAACAGAATATCTATGTAACGGACGGATGGAATAATCGTATACAGAAATTTGACAGTAATGGAATATTTATAACAAAATGGGGCGGTGCCGGCTCTGCCTGCGGCCAGATGAACCTGCCTTCCGGCATTGCCGTAGATATGGCTGGTTATGTTTATATGTGTGACAGAAACAATCATAGAATACAAAAATTCAACAGTTCCGGGAAATTTATAACATCATGGGGTGAAAAAGGGTCAGGGATAAAACAGTTCGATTCTCCTGCAGGTATAGCTGTTTATCAATCAAACTACGTATATGTGGCAGATTCTTTCAATAATCGTATTCAAAAATTTGATTCAAATGGAAACTTTCTGAAAAAGTGGGGAATGTCCGGTACAGATCCGGGACAATTCAACAGTCCTTCAAACATAGCTATTGACGATATGTCAAATATATATGCAGTGGATCAAAACAATACAATCATTCAAAAATTTGACAGTGAAGGAAGATACCTGAAAACATGGGCAGCAGGAAAAGATTTTGCCTATCTTTCCCTCGGTCAGATATGCGGTATTGCCCTGGACAGAGACGGATATATTTATATAACAGACTATAAAAAATGTTTTGTCCAAAAATTTAACCAGGATTAATGGGATTAAAAGGATTAACAGGATGATGAAACTGCATTATTATAATTTTAACAGAGGAGATTGCGTTAATCAATAGAATTTATTGAAATCATCGCGTTATGCGTTACAATATCAGGGAGTGATACTATGAAAAAACATATAAAATTTTTATACATTATATGCTTCGCCTTTATACTTATCATACATAAACAGGCAGAAGCAGGTAAATATATAGCAGGTGATAATTCAAAAAATATTATAAATCATTACCTGACTCTCGACAAGATTCATAAATGGGAAAAAGAATCTTCTTACAACAAAAACTCTCTGGAAAAACTCAGATATTATTCCGGTCAGTCAATATTCTGGACAGGTTATATAAAAAAATTTAAAAAGAAAAACGGTTATTCCCTTATCCTGAATACAGGTAAAGAAGAAATTCCTGTTTATTACACAAATGAGAAAACCCGTAATCTGGAATTTAACAGAAATGGCTGCAAAGCAGGGGTAAAAGGGAAAATCGTAATAGAAAAGGACCGTTTCAGCTATATTGAAGGGAAATCGGCAGTAATGTTATTACCTTCTCCTGGCAAACAGTACAGAGATTTTCAGGCAAAATACAGAATAAAATCTTCATTCATACTGAATACCAGCAGAGGAGCTATAGAAATAAAAGATGATTTTTACCCTTTCATCATACACTGGACTTTATTTTTAAACCCCCATTACGACAGATCTCTTGCCGAAACCATAGCAAAAGCCACGGTCTATTACGGCCATAAATATAATATTGACCTGAAACTGCTTCTCGCTCTTTTTACTATTGAATCAGCCATGGATTATGATGCAGTATCGAGTGGAGGAGCTGTCGGCATAGGCCAGTTAATGCCTTTCAATTCACAGGCACTGGGAGTGGATCCTTATGATCCTTTTCAAAATATAGGTGGTTCTGTAATACATTTTAAAGGCTCTTTAGATGAATGGGCCGGATATGACAACAGTCTCGACCTGTCCCTTGCAGCTTACAATGCAGGAAGCGGGGCAGTCTCTTCCTATGGAGGTATACCTCCTTACAGTGAAACACAGAATTATGTGTTTTTCGTAAAATTTATGTATGAACATTTTAAACGGTACAGCCAATAAAATCGTGACGCGTAACGCGTAACGCGTGACGGGTGGTTTCACTGCTCATTACTTATCGGCCCAGATATTTTCTGGCGCCATGCTCCCTGCAGAACAGAAGAAATTCATCGGCAGATTTATAATCAGGCTCTTCAGGGAGAGAGGTTTTTTCATAGACTTTCTCAAATCTTTCTGCCAGTTCATGAGCTTTTTCAAGAGTTTCCTCTATGGGAATTTCTCCTTTTTTTACAGAGAGTAATTCATCTTTAATAACACCTTTAACCTCTATAAGAGGCTCTCCTTCAGTCATCCAGTTTATACCAGAATATAATAATCTGAGCAGGTTATAGGCATTTTTAGGTCTGTATTTACGGGCCGGCATTATTTCATCTTCAGGAGCGTTCTTTAAAAATTCTTTTAGTATATCAAAGCCCCTCTGAGGAAGTAATCCCCTGTCATAAAGGGATTGATACAGATCAGTAATGAGTTCTTTCGCTTCATAAGGAGTTTTTAAGGGCATTTTTTCTGCAAGTAACTCGCTTACCTGCTCCATATTTAAATCGGGATGTTCACCTATAATTACTATAATTTGATTCTGTACCTTATATCTATTTAATTTCTGCCGGATCTTTTTAAACTGACTCATGGCATAATGGCCGAAACTTCCATAGATATATTTAGAAATAAAGATAGCTCTTTTTTTTCTGAGTTCCTCTCCCAGTTCCGTAATTTTACAGACAAGTGGTGACCAGAGGGTTTCCAGTGTATTTGCATCAGCCCTTAAACCCTGATATATGGCTTTCTGTACCTCCCAGTACTGACTGTCTGTATCAGGGTTACGTATCTCGTCAGGAGCATTATAAATACTTGCCGTGGCAGAAAAAGGTAAAAGAAAAATGCCTTTTTTATCCGTATCTGAAGATTCATCGGAAAGTCCCCACGCCTGAGATCCTACAATAGCCTCATATATAATCTCGTTTTTTAATTCCTTCCATTCATATTGACTCCTGGAAATTTCGTGGAGTACATTTTGTTTTTGCACTACAAGCTGGTCCCTCTGGCAGATAATTTTCCTGCCTCCAGGAGTTATTATTTCATAGGTATTATAATAAAAGCTCTGAACTCTTCCTACTGTACCGGCCTTTAATATATAACCGTCATCCGATTTCTGAGGAGATTTTAATACTACATCCGTCCCTTTCGGGATAGTAATTGAATTTTCGTCAAGAGTAAATTTTTTATTCATAAAATATATTATATCATATAATTTAGGAACGATAATTAAATAACTGTCTCAAATATATTAAATCGTGACGCGTAACGCGTAACGCGTGACGCGAGGAAAGAGACAATTAATAAAATTCTATTCCTCAGTCAAAGCACTATAGTTGATAGCCAAATGGTATAGCACGTAATGCGTGACATGTTTATGGCTCTACGCATCACGCATTACGCTTTACGCATTACGAGGTTATTATTTATGGATAAAAAGTAACTATAAAAATTGACTGGAATCTCTAAAGGAACTATAATAAAATTATAAAAAATCTATAAATAAAATAATTGAAGGAGGAAATTTATATGAATTACAAAATGAGTTTAATGTTCATTTCTTTAGCTCTGATATTCCTTTTCTCAACAGGCTTATTGGCTTCCGAAACAAAAGCAATAGCTATTCTTCCTTTCAGGGTAAATAATATAGATGTAGATATGGATGATGACGAAGCCTCCCATGCTGTGGCCAGAATGGTAACGAATTCACTTGAAAAATCATGGAAGATTAAAACAGTAAAATACAGTGATGTCCTCAGAGCTATGGATAACTTGAATTTAAAAGAATTTCCCGAGAAAAAAGAATTGCAGGAAGAGCTGGCAAAAGCACTGAATGCACAGTATATTATCACAGGATGGATAGAAAATATTGAAATAAAGGAAGATGATAAAAATATCAGTGACTGGTGGGACGGAGACAGAGACATTAACGTAAAAAGACAGTATGCCATAGCAGAGCTGAGAGTCAACCTTATAGATGCCTCTACACTGACAGTACTGGACTTTTTAGAAGGGAAAGGTACGGAAAATAAATTCGGCGTCAATGTCGAAGATTATGATATAGGCAGTTCTAAATTTGAAGAAACCATAGTGGGTATTGCTCTTAAAAGTGCAGTTTCAGAGATGGCGGAAGGAATTATAGAACATATTGATAAAACAGCCTATCAAAATGATGGCAGAGATTCCTCTGAAGGACTTGTTGCTTATGTCGACGGAGAGGAAGTTGTTATCAATACAGGATCCGAAAAAGGAGTTAAAGAGGGAGATATCTTTAATATTATCAAACTCATTAATATAAACGATCCTGAAACAGGGAATGTAATAAAAGTAAAAGAGGAGATAATTGCAGAAATTCACATTTTCCAGGTGGAAACAAAAAGTGCCACAGGTAAGGTTCAAAATTTAAAGGCCAGTTACTCGATTCAGGTGAAAGATCGTGTCAGAAAAAAAATATAAAATTTCTCCATTCATCTCCACCTGATTGCTTTGTTACGCAATAGAGGTTGAAATGTTTAAGAAATCAGTTGCAATGATGTAACTGATTTTTTTACTATTGAATTTAATAAAACCTTTTCACTTCACCATTCATCTTCCTGAAATAACTCTGTCATTGACTGTTTCGTTATATTTATGTTAATATAACGGCTATGAGAGTCAAACTAAAAATAAGCATAATAAATGATAAAGAAGAATCTTTCATGGGTATAGGACTCGTATGGCTTTTAAGAAAAATAAAAGAAACAGGTTCAATAAGCCAGGCAGCAAAGGACATGGATATGTCTTATGCAAAAGCTCACAGAATAATAAAAAGACTCGAAAAAAACACAGGGGTAAAAATACTTGACACAAAAACAGGAGGTATAGACAGAGGAGGGGCTTTACTTACTCCCTTTGCAGAAGATTTTATCGATAAGTATGATAAATATCAGAAAAAAGTTAAAGATTACGGAGAAAAAGAATTTCTGGTTTTTCTGAGTAATATTGGAGAAGATAAATATGCTATATAGAAAAAAAATATATTTGATTATATTTTTCGTTGCTTTATTTTTTCTCTTGTTTGTGCAAACCTACAAACATATCATAGCCGGCTCCCCCGACAAGCGTATTACCGTATTTGCCGCAGCTTCACTGACTGAACCTTTCAGGGAAACAGGGAAATTATTTGAACAGAAAAACCCGGGAGTCAGAGTTGTTTTTAATTTTGCAGGCACCCAGAAACTTCTTGCTCAATTAAAGGAAGGTGCAAGAGGAGATATCTTTGTTGCTGCAGGTATGGAAGAAATAAAAGAGTGTGTAAAAAATTCTCTGATTTTTCCAGGAACAGAAAAAACTTTTGCCGGGAACCATCTTATTATTGTATTTCCACGTGACAATCCCGGAAAAATTACAGACATCCCGTCTCTTACAGGCAAAGGGTTAAAGATTGTAATAGCTGACACATCTGTTCCGGGAGGACGATATGCAGTTAAAAGCCTTGAACTTATGGAGAAATATTATGGAAAAGGATTTAAAGATAAGGTTTTAAAAAATGTTGTTTCAAGAGAAGAAAATATTAAAATTGTTATGACCAAGATCCTTCTTGGAGAAGGAGATGCAGGATTTGTTTATGTTTCAGATGTTGATTTAAAGGAGAGAAAAACCGGCACCATAAAAATTCCTGACAAATTTAATGTTTCCGTATATTATTATGCAGTATCATTGAAAAACACGAAGCATATGGAACTTTCAGATAAATTTGTTAGGTTTCTTCTTTCTGAAGAAAGTCAGACCATTCTTAAAAATTATAATTTTATCCCCCTTAATAAATAGCTACAGGAGATTATGAAGAAAAAAAAGTGCCCTTATATATTTTTTACAATTATACCTTTAATGTTATTACTTGTCTTGCCAGTTCTATCTTTATTATTAAAAACATCTCCGGAGATTTTTATTTCTTCTTTAAGAGATTACAGTATATGTCAGGCAATATTACTCACTATATTAACAAGTTCTCTGTCTGTATTACTGATTTTTTTATTCGGAACGCCTCTGGCATATCTCATGTCAGGAAAACATTTCAGAGGGAAAAATATTTTTTCTGTATTAATAGAGCTTCCCTTTGTACTTCCTCCTGCCGTAGCAGGCATTGCTCTCCTTATTGCCTTTGGCAGAAATAGTTTTACTGGTAATTTCTTCGATACAGCAGGTATTGAAATAGCTTTTACTCCTATCGCTGTTATTCTTGCCCAGATGTTTGTTTCATCACCTTATTACATAAAGAGTGCCATAAATGGTTTTTCTATGATTCCAGAGGAACTGATGGAAGCTGCAGAGATAGACGGTGCCTCTGAATGGAAAATCTTTAAAGATATTATTCTTCCTCTTTCCCGGAGATCCATAATGAGCGGTATTATTCTCTCCTGGGCCAGAGCAGTGGGAGAATTCGGAGCAACTATTATTTTTGCCGGCAATTATCCGGGAAGAACCCAGACAATGTCGCTTGCCGTTTATCTCGGATTGCAGAGTGATTTAAATAAAGCTATAACTCTGGCAGTTATTCTACTGGTTATTTCTTTTATTATATTATTTACGGCAAATAAAAATTTATTTTCATATGAACTGAGGTGAAACAGGAGTTACGCATTAATTGTTTGTCATCCCCGCTTTCACGGGGGCCTATAAGCTTTTTCATAAAATTACAGTGGATTCCCGCGTATGGGAATGACACAGGTCTATCGATGTTTTTATTTCAAAAATGCGTAACTCCTGATAAAAATCATCTTCCCGTCACGCGTTACGCGTTACGCATCACGAGAGTTTATACTCACCCCTGGAATGTATTTTCTACAGTTAAGGGGTTGTCAAGAAATAACCCAATCATATTTACGTCTATATCGTGACGCGT
>CAYSLJ010000202.1:0-10792 GCA_964431735.1 uncultured Synergistia bacterium
CAGAATTAAACTTAAGAGGCTTTATCCATCTTAATTACAGTGGCTGTCTACTAGATTGGCTTCATATATACCATTCATTATCAACTTCATTTGGCAGATTCTATAAGCAGTGGAATTTATTTCTTGCCCATAAATATATATATCTTTACTTGAACCATATTTCATTTCTAAATATTTTATAGTTTCCATGAAAAATCCACCCGAACCAAAGGTAGGATCATATAATTTTTCTTTTGGCTTCGGTTCCAAAATTTGTATTACGAGTTTTATTAAATCGGGTGGACTTATCATTTCTCCTTGAACAATATTTGATTTTACTGGGAAAAATATTGTGTCCAAAAACCAACTAAAAGCTTTACCCATTATATCAATTGGTATATTTTCTAAAGTAAAAGAAATACCATCTAAATATCTTATTATGCCAGCTATACTGGACATAAAACTACACCTATTAAAATTTAATTCTACAAAACTATTCTGTAGTAAAGGATTATGTCTCTCAAGTTCATAAAAAGCTTTGTTTAATTCTATACTTAACTCTTCAAGGCAATTATGACTGGCTAAATTTCTCAAGATGCGCCATGTGTTTTTCCCAGGTATGGTAAATACATCCAATGACATATCATAAATTCTTTTATAGAAAATAATACTTAAAACGTATAAATTATTTTCTTGAGATCTAGGAAATTCAGCTCTACCTATTTCTGCTATATGCCAGAAATGTTTTTCTAGTTCTTCTAAGGTCATTTGTTTTTTTATGTCAGACATACTTAACACCCTTCCTATAATTAATCACTACCATAATAATAAGGCAAATCTTATGCCAACAGCAATTAATCTTGAAGAAGTCCTAATTTTTTTATATCATAAGATAAAGTATGATAAGACTCTTCTATATATTTTGCTGTTTCAATAGGATTTATACTGTAATGTTTCTCCATTATAATTATCCTCTCTATATAAAATTTTTACTCAAATACCTCAATATTAATGAGATTATTTGAACCATCGAAATGATAAATTTTCTTGCTTTTAGTAACTTTATCACAAATAAAATATCTTATAGCTTCTATCTTTTCATTTTTGCTTTTTACTTCTTTAAATAATTTACTATCTTTATATTCCCTGTGAATTTTTAATCCATCTTTATTGACTTCTTCAGAAATTAAAAGAATATTATCTATATCTCCATTTTCCTGATAACTAACTATCTTCATCTGAAATTTATTATGAGCTAAAATCCTTTTAATTGAAGAAATTCTTTTATGTTCATCATAAGAAATTACATAAGAATATATGCCTTTAGTTGTAATCGTTTTTTCGTTGTTTCCATAAGAACTTTCTATATCTAACAGTTTAATTTTATCCGGTAAGATTAAACCTGTATAACTATGCTCACCATCATCCTGCCAGATTACATTATTATAATCAGTAATGTGCCAGGAGTCTTTCTCTTCTAAAGCAAGCTGAATTTTCAATAGATCATAATGATTAACTTCATCTGGTATTGCTATTTTTGTTTCTCCTTCATTAAGCTGAATTTCTTCTATGATCAAAGGTTTTTCTATATTCCACAGGTTTCCAATAACTACTTTAGTAATAAGCTCAGAAGGAAGTTTCTGATAGTTTTTTACTACAAAATAAATTTTCTTCTCCTCATATGTCACATTATGAATAGAAGCTTTCCAGTTAAAAGTAATATCCATAACTGGAATTTCTATTTTCTTGTTTATTTCTAAAACTATATTAAGTTCTTGAGCAGACATATCTCCAACAGTATCCCTGAAAGGACTCAGATCAAATAAGAGTCTGCCAAGAGTTTTTTCATGCTGAATATAAGTTTCCGGCAATTCCTGAATTATTTCACTCTTGTTTTTAATAAATAACTTAAAATCTCTTTTATCAATATTTTTATTCCATGTGCGTAATAAAAGACGGGGAGACTTAGAAGCAGTAAAAGAAATTTTAGGAATTGATTCTTTTCTGCCTGACCAGTCAAGAGGTTTTATTTTTTCTTCCAGACCAAGCCAGGCCCATTCCAGAAGTGGTATACAAATATGGAAAGGCATAATATTATCTTTATTATATTCTATATGCCCCTGGACATCTTTAAGATAATCAGGAAACTCCACATTATAATATTTTGTAGAATCCGGTTTCACATATACAGTTTGCTTTACTTGATTATCATTAAACTTTAGCTGCCAGTTTTTAAGACAGGTAAAAAATATATTAACAGGTGGATAAGTTCCTTCCCTGGGATAAATCCAGTCTTCTTTTTCAATTTTTAATCTTCTCAATCTCCTCAAAGAAAGGCTCTGATCGCCTCCAAGATGAGTCATTAATTTAATCTCATATTCACCATCAGATAAAAAATTGGTTAGTTCTGGCTGTTCAAGCGGTATTAATTGCCAGTATCCACGATTGTCCCTGTAATCTTCTCTAGCCAAATCAATTAATGGAAATGTTTTAATTTGTTTTAAAGAAGATTCTATTTTTATAATCTTAATTTTCCAGCGTTCAGTAAACTTTTCAAATGGTATTAATAAGTCAGGAAGATTATCACCATACAAAGGAATTCCTTGATTTTCTTCAGAATTTATAAGTAAATCCCCGCCTCGAAGTTCTATACCCGGACGACCTTTGTAAGTTACAGGATATATTTTATCATTTATAATGATCTCTTTACTCTCCGTAAGATCATATTTATAAATTACATAGTCATTCCAATCATTATATAATTCATTACCTTCAGTCCTATTAGCCTGTTCAATTTTCACGTTTTTATGATGTAATATCCAGATATCTGAACAGCTAAAAGTAGAAGGAGATTTAATAGAAATAAGATTATAACTACCATCATGATAATATGCTTCCTCAAAAAACATACAGAGGTTTTCTTTTGAAACCCCTGTAAAAAGCCATTCTTTTATTTTATTCCCTCCTCTATCTTTTATTTCAATATGATATTTTTCCTTTGGAGGGATATATCTCCAGCGATCTTTATCAATTTGAATATTAATTTTAATAGTTTCATCTAAACAGTAATAATAATTACCGGGACATTCCGGCAAGTAAATCATCAGTCCTTTACCTTCATCAGGATTTATATAGAATTTTGGGATCTTAAAATAAGTTAAAGAAGACTCGCAAGAAGAGGATATAATTCCTCCTTCTTTAATCCATTCCTGATATGCTTTAATTATTCTTTCAGAAAGTCCTGTTTCATCTGCTATTATTTCAATATCATCTTTTTTATTAAAAAACTGGGCAGATTCTATAAAACGATTGAGAAAATCCAGTGACACTTTATCTCCATGTAAAATAAAACGATATACTGGTTTATCTATGCCATAAAAGTCTTCTTTACCATAATCACGCCATTCAGTAATTAAATTACTTATTTCGCTATCTCTATCTTTACCTGAACGCCATACCTCTCTGGCAATTTCACGTTCAATATATCTATTAAAAAAAACAAAAAAATCCTTTAAACAGTGATTTGGAATACCGCCATGAGTAAGAATGGCATTTAAATATTTACGTCCACCTATTTCTTCAAAGAAAGGCATATCATGATCTCTTAAAAAAGTTTCAAAAAAGTTGGTAAGATCTTGATAATAATTAGAACTTTCAATGTTTAATGTTGCTTTAAGATTAGGCCAATATCTTCCTTCGTCATAATATTCAATACCCAGATAAACCATAAATACGGCCAGTACATTTGGATAGTTCTTATTTATATAATTTATAGCAGAAGAATAATTATATGAGGAGAAAAAAAGATTAAGACACTCTTTAATTTTTTCCCATGTTTCATCCCGTAAAGAAATTTCACCTATCAATTCAATTTCTTGCATACGGCTTCCAAGTTTTACTTCGCAGTCAGAAAGAAATTCTTTGGCTAAAGCAAGATTATTGTTCATCTTTTTGACCTCCATATTTAATATATAGGAGTAAAAAAATTAATCCTCATATACGTCCCATTCTTTCGCTGTAAGAGCAGGATCATTTGCTTTAATGTAATATTCTCCCATAATAATAGTATGTCTATCTTTCCATTCAACAGAACCGCCTGTTATTATTTTTAGCCCGCGAAAAGTGCTTCCGTCCGGAGATTTATAATTTTCGTTCCCACCAAGCACTTTCCCGACGTATTGCTTATTTTCACCGGCACCGTAATATAAGTCAACACCTGCCCATATATTAGAAGAAGCCTTAATCCATCCGGTATTTGCGTTACTATGATTTGAATTTGTTGAGCCAGATGAAATAGATGGTGTTTCCTGTGATGTAGTACAACAGCAGCATGATGACATTAAAGAAAGTATTAAAAGAAGAAAAATTGTAATTATAACCTGATTGATGTTCATAATATTTAACCTCCATATCATAATAATTTTATACTCTCTTCAACTTATCAGGCAGATTTTATGCCACCGGCAATCAATCATCATCAGAACCGAGGCTTTTCATATGATTTGATAATGTCTGATAATTCTTATACCCGAGTAATTTAGCAGCCTGAGCTTTATTTTTTCCTGTGATCTCCAGAGCTTTCTGAATATATTTTTTCTTTAAATTATTTATAATCTCTTCCAGGTTTACAGGCTCATTTAACTCAATCTCCACAGAATTCACATTACTGACTTTAGAAAAACTGACAATAGAATCCTTAAAATCCCTCTCATCAATTACTTCCAGATCAGTCCAGATACAGGTTCTTTCTATTGTATGATAAAGCTCCCTGATATTCCCCGGCCAGTAATAATTAACCATAAAATTCTTTGTGCCTATAGAAAAATGTTTATGGTTATAACTGTATATAGCCTGATCTCTGGAAAATTTTTCATTAATTTCAGTTAAAAAATGTTCTGCCAGTAAAATAATATCTTCTTTACGTTTTCTGAGCGGAGGAAGATTTAGTATACCCACATTTATTCTATGGAATAAATCTTCACGGAAAGTTCCTTCATTTACCATTTTTATTAAATCCTTATTAGTTGCTGCTATTACTCTCACTTCAACAGTAGAAACCTTTCCATCGCCTACTCTCTGTATTTCACCATATTGTAAAACTCTTAAAATCCTGGTCTGTGTTTCAATATTTAAATCGCCTATTTCATCAAGGAATAAGGTTCCTCCGTTACATTCCTGAAATAAACCTTTCCCTTCTCCGTAAGAACCGGTCCATGCACCTTTTGACCAGCCAAAAAGAGTGGCATTTGCTGTTGTTTCCTGTATGGCAGAACAGTTTAAAACCATCATTTTCTTATCTTTACGGAGTGATGAAGCATGGATGGCTCTTGCAAATAGTTCTTTACCTGTTCCTGTTTCTCCAAGAACTAATACTGGAACATCATGGGCAGCTATTTTATAAGCTCTATTTAAAAGTTTTTTCATTACCTGACTTTTATGGATAATAGAGTGATATTCCGGAATATTTCCCCAGTTATTCAGAAGTTTTGTATCTGCTCTTTTTTTTAATTCTGGAATAAATTCCATTTCAATATTAAAAGGAATATCCAGTATCTTTACATACTGTTTTTTAGTTTCTTTGTCATAATAGGACTGATACAGAGTAGCAGGATATCTTGTTTTACCTAAAAGAAGCCAGATAGAAGACATCTGACTTGTACCGGGGCTTGTATGGAAATGCCAGTTAATCTGAGATTTATATTTTTCTTCGAGGTTTTTCAAATACTTAATTATAATTTCATATATTTTCTTATAATCTGTAGGGTTATCCAGATCGCATTTATGAAAAAAAATATTTTTATTATTTTTATGAGATAAAATATATTTCTCTGTATCTTCTTTACGGTGCTGGTCGCAAAATAAATGTATCTCATCAAAACCAGAAGCATATTTTGACTGAAGCAAAGCATTAACAGGCCCTACTCCACTATTTTCTATGGATACATAATTCAAATCCTGATCACCAATCCATGATAAGCATATGGATTTCATATTCATAATTTTATAACCTCACATCCACAGATTCCCCTGAATAAACTCCTCCTGCTCCTCCTCCGGCACATAATCAGTAGAATACCCGGTCACCTTCCCTCTTCTCCCTGAACCACCGGCATATTCTCTGTAAGACTCACAGGAAAACCTGGCGTCACAGTTCTGGCATACCCTGACGGCAAAAGTATGTTTCGTCCCTTTCACCTTTTCCTTCAGTCTCTTTACCGGCACAGGATTAAAACAGCTATCTTCAATACAATCCAGCACTCCGGCAAAGTCCTCTACAGTCCTGTTCACCCTGTCATCATCAGTGGGAATTTCAATCACAGGATCCCATTTCTCCAGTTCCTCTTTTATCTTCTTCCTGTCATTATCCCTTACTGCCTTTTTCAGACCTTCCGGATAAGAAGTGGAAATAACAATTGTCTACTCAGTGCGTAGACAATTTGACTATCCGGGAAAACCTCTGAGAAACGCAACATATGAAAGAGATTTGGTCTGCTGAAACCCTGGCCATACTCCTGTATCAGTTTCCCGGAGAGATTATCTATTACCTGTTTGCCATACTCAGCCCTCTCCTGTCCCAATATATCTTTCCTTATCCTTTCCCCGATCTGCCAGTAAAGTATGACCATCTCATAATTAACAGATAGTGCTACTCTGGTTCTGGTAGATTCGATAAGAGATTTAATATCATTAAAGAGATTCTCCAGAGTTGATGTATTTATTTCAGATATTGTATCCTTTATATCATTACCTTTTACACGTTTCTTAGCCATAGTAACATCTCCTGGTTGGATATTCACTGACCATTATTTTACAACCTCACACCCCCGGATTCACCATAACAAACTCTTCCTGAAACCATACAGATATTTCTAAAGTTTAGCTAAAGTTAAATCGATACAAATCCTTATTTTATAGACATATCCGATTGAAGTTTAACTAAAAGTTTAACTAATTTAACTGAAGTTTGACTAATTCAAAGATTTAAAATCCATTTCTGATTTCTATTTTTTTCCTGTATTTTTTATTATTTTATCCTTTCTCGACATTAACTGAATAATATTTCTTATTTTATTAAATTTCTGTTTTTCATCTATTTCAATTCTTCAGAGCTGTCCAAATCAATCTTATCATTTACCTGTGTCATAGACTGTCACAGGAATAAATTTTTCTATATATAAAAATCAAACAAAACAAGTATATATTTTATATAAAATACATCGGTATTATAAAAAATATCACAATCTAACCAGAACATCAGCTATTTTATTATAAACAAAAAACATGCAAAGTCAAATTACACGTAAAAGATTACTAAAACTGAAAAATTTCACTCTGAGTAAGCACAAAAAGATAACAAATCCAGTAAATAAGCCAGTGCCAGTTTTTATACTTTATCTTTCGAAAAAGAACTGCAGGAAAAGAAAAAAGAGAAAAATTCCCTGAAATAAAAGGGTTTATTCTATTAGAAAAAATTCTTTCCCATAATTCTGATTTTTTTATACCGGAAGGCACATTTATATTATAAAAGAAGAAGACCGACAAAAGGTGCCGGTGGGGAGAAATAATTAATAATATGCCTGAGTAGTTTCATGTCTTTCATTTTATAATAATAAAATTATCTATCAAAATTTTATAACTTTTCCACTTTTTCTTGAGAATTTTTCTGATCTTGACTTTCAAATTCTTTCATCTTTTCCCTAACTTCCCGGGAATTTTCTTCCAATATCTTGATAACTTCTTCAAAAGATTTACCTGCAAGCTCTTTATTAACCTGCTCTTTTATCTCCCATAATTCCAGCATAGTCCTGGACTCATACATTGTATATCACCTCCGATGGAGTTATTATTTCTATTGTTTTATAACCATTAAGCAAATTAATAGCATTTATACTATTCTTCCGCCTTAGATTAACCAGATGCCTGCAATTCCAGCTTAACAGTACGTCAAGATTATAAAAGCTGGTAATCGCAACATGCATGGCATCAGCATGTGATTTTTTGGGTAATGCTGTTGCTTTTATATATTTATCTGCCAGCTTATAAGTTTCTCCAGTTATAGCAAGTTCAACTGGTTTATATTTATAAACAAATTGTAATAATTTATTTGACTTTTCATTTTTCGGCTTATTAACTTCAAGGGTTACGATTGGAGAAATAAATATCTCATAATACCCGGATTCTATTTGTTCAAATAATATTTTTGTATCCAGCATCTTTTCCGGGCTATCTTCTGTGAAATAAAAACTCCATACTGATGTTTCAAGATATAATTTTAATTTCTTCATAAGATTTCTCCTATTCTATCTATCATTATACATACAATATTAATCCAACTCAATAGTATGCCCTTATGAATACGAAACTTCGAAGTTTTTGCAACAGAAGGAGACAGATAATGAGTTGCTTCAGGTTTACCAGGAAGAATTATGGCACTGTTTGTTATTTCTCCGTTAAGAGTAATTCTTGCCTTATCTAAAAAAGTCAGTGTATCCCATCTGTCAATCTCAGAGGCAAACAATTTATTTTTATTTCTGGTTTTATATTTTTCTCTGGCTTTAATTACCGCTTCTTCATCCAGATCTTTAACTGAAGCACCTTTACAGATCTGGGCAGACCAGTCAAAATAATTAACCTGATTCCTTATCTGTTCCATTTCCTGAAGATTTAAAGCTCCGAGGGATTCTCCGTCCCTTCCATAGTAATGACCTTCCCATGCCGTAGGAATACCTAAGGAAATCCTGTATAAGAGGCAGTTTTAAATCTGTAATGCTCGATTGATGCTGTATTCTGTCATCGAATGGTACAGTAGCTGCAAGGGATAACAGTTCAAATTCTTCTTCCCTTTTCAGTCTGACAGTGCTGTTAAATCTTCTTATATAATAAGCGTAGGGACTTCCTTTTGCCAGTGACTGAGGAGCCTGATAGGGACGGTACTGTCCACCGGGAACCCAGATAATAAGAACAGTCTTATTACTGATGTCAACTGGTTCTACAATAGGGAAATAGTTTGGGTGTATCTTATGGCAGAGTCCTAATAATTCTTTCTGGATGTTATGGAGTTCTTTTTGAGTTAATCCTTTCGGCGGTAAAACAGGCATGTGATCTAACTTATCTATACCAACGATAATATAACCTCCTCCCCAGTTGTTGAAATCATTGGCAAAAGCACATATTGTATGGATTATATCTTCAGGATTCCATCCTTTTTTGAACTCAATTCTTTCCCATTCAACAGTCTGGCCATGTAGCAAATCTTTAATGTTAATCGGTAATGGCATTAATTAGCACCTCAATGTTAAATAGCTTATTTTTCAAATACTGCGATACAGGTCTTTTTTGTTGGGTGCATTCCCAAAATATAGATTATAAAGAAGTATATCAGAGGTGAATGTAAAAATAAAGCACCTGTTTTATTGGTTCTATTTACCGTTTTATTCTATCACAAAAAATTCTTTCTCAATCCTGAAAATCTTTCATCCCGCACATCCCGGTTCAGATAATTATAAAAGAGGGAAACCGACAAGAGGTGCCGGCGGGGGAAATTTTTATAGAAAAATTTATTCTGAGATCTTATGCTTCTTTATTTCTTTTACAAGTGAAGCTACATCATATCTGTCCTGTAGTTCTTTTCTGTCCTCAACATAATTACCGCTTCCCCTGCTGAAAATGCTTAAAAATTTTATAAAACCTGTTACTCCCAGCTCTTTTTTTAAAGCAAGATAACCTTTTTCTTTTATTTCATTTAAAGTCATTTCCTCAACATTCATAATGTCATCTCCTTTAATAGAAATTCAACAGGATTATTTACTGTAATTTTTAAATCCTTTATATATTTTGTTGCATTTAAAAATTTTTTATCAACTGTAAATAACAGGTCACTACCTTTTTCAGCACATGCAAGATGAAGAGCATCAAAAGATTTAATTCCTTTAGATTCAAAATAACCGGCTCTCGCAGTAATCTCTTCATCTATAATTATTTTGTCACCTGCAAGGGTTAAAGCAATCATGACATTAAATTTTTTTTCGTCATTTTCTATTTGACTTACCTCAAATTCAATAGCTTCACTTTTCACAAGAGTTAAATATTGATTTTCCACTCTTGAAAGTAAAAGCAAAATTGCTTCTTTTTCTAATCTTATCTCATCATTAATTTGCAGGTCAAAAGGCCTGCAAAGGCAGCAAACATCTAAATATATTCTCATATTTCGGATTTCCTGTAAATTAGAAATATCAGGTTACATGAAGTATTGTCTCAATTTTAAGTATAATATACGCAAATATTATAATCAAGCTGATTCTGAATAATAATTTTGGGATGATAGTGTTTTTTATAATCAGTTTTTATTGGTTCTGTTTACCGTTTTATTCTATCACGAAAAATTCTTTCTCAATCCTGAAATTCTTTTATTCCGAAAATCACGGTTCAGACAATTATAAAAGAGGGAAACCGACAAAAGGTGCCGGTGGTGAAAATTTTTATAGATTTATTATTTTTTTCTCATATAAAGGTTGCAAATAAAAAAGAGTTACTTGCTGAAACAGCAAAATTATAATTTTCACAGCCATATTAAAAAGATTCATCCAGATCTTTTATCTGAAATTTCTTTGTTAGTCTTTTAACAAGACCTGATAACCGGCCTGAACAAAATGTCTGTCAGAGCTCAAAATATCTTTTATACTATAGTCGTGAATAACTATCATAGATATACAATCAGTCAGGCTCCATTCTTTATCTAAACGATTTTTGAACAGTGCCGTAAAAATAAAACAGTTATATGAACTGGAAGATAAATACATTAAATCCCTGCTGA
>CAYSLJ010000203.1:0-10657 GCA_964431735.1 uncultured Synergistia bacterium
GCCTCACCCACCGGAAGGGTATAGAATAAATATTACTTTTCGGATAGGTTCTTAGAGATTATCCGAAAAGTCTCCCTATACCGGTGTCTACGGCCAAAACAACTTTTGACTCCATTCAGGACAGCCGTTCAGTTTTTTTATCTTTCCTCTTGATAGTCCATTTGCCAGTTCCTTGACTTTTGTTTTTATTCTTGCTGCTTCTTTACCAGGCAGCTTTGCTAACTATCTTTAGAGCCTGTCAGGTATAAAAACTTTCCAATCACTCATTATCAGTTAAATACCTTCCTTTGCCTTCTCAAATACTCTTTCGAGCTTGCTTCGCTTTCTTTTATCTCATATTCTGATAAAGGTTCTTCATCGTAAGGAGCATTTTTTAGGATATC
Organism: uncultured Synergistia bacterium; assembly: GCA_964431735.1. Lineage (GTDB taxonomy): Bacteria > Vulcanimicrobiota > SpSt-956 > SpSt-956 > JAKJGF01 > CALARM01. The sequence continues at coordinate 384 of CAYSLJ010000203.1, forward strand.
TAAAATGGTCACAAAATTTATATGACCATGTCAAAAATCAAAAAATTTTCTGCCGTGAAGGAAACTTAAAAAAGTTATAGAATTTTTGCAGTTTAAATAAACTTAAAAAAATTTTAAAAAAAATTTTAAAAATGGAGAGAATGCATAATGGCAGAACATGAATCAAAATCACATGAGAAACATTGTCAGAGAAAAGAAACTGAAGAAACTCAAGCAAAAGGTAGTATAAATCCTATAAAAATTATTTTTGCCATGGAATATGTGCTTCAAGGTCTTGCCAATCCTTTCCAGGGCATTACATACCACTCTTTTTTCAGACATTTTCACATCCATTACGGCCTGAGTGAAGAACTTACACAGCAATATTTTTCCCGTTCTTATCTGGCATGGAGTTTCAAACCCATCATAGGATTCCTTATGGATGCCTATGGTAAAACGAAAGTCTCTCTTATATTCTTTCTTGCCATAGGTGCCGTACTTTACATTATTACACCTTTTGTAGACTCTTCTGCCAGTATATTCTTCTGGATCATGTTTGCCATAGGTGTCGTATTTGCCTGCACAGACGTGGCAGTAGACAGAGCAACAGTAATAGAAGGAGATGAAGAATCGAAAGCAAGCGGTCAATCAAAAGCCACCACAGTAGGATTGAACCAGGCCATCTGCTGGACTGCCATATACGGAACAAGTATTGTAGCATCCGTATCAGGAGGATGGATAGCAGAACATTTCAAGATAAACTATCTCCTCCCCCTCCTTGCCCTTGTACCTGTTACAGTTCTCCTGTTTGTGCTCATGTTACCTAAAGATAAAGGCGAATCCATTCCTCTTACAAGTTCTATAAAAAATTTCTGGGACGGTCTGAATACAGGTCATATACTCTGGATAGTAGTGTTTTATTTTTTCATACATTTTCAGCCTTCTCTTGGAGCCCTCTGGACCAATCATCTCATAGAAAATCTTCACTTTACTCAGACTCAGATTGGATTTGCAGACGGCGCTTCCTATGTGGGGTATTTTCTCGGAGTCCTCATATTTGCATGGATAGGTGTTAAATGGCAGGACAGACTGGGACTCAGAAACATATTCAAAATTTTTATAGTCTGCTGTATTCTCGTAAACCTGACCCAGTATCTTCTTGTAGATCCTCTCTTTACAAAGGTAACTTCTTATATTCACAATAATTTTCTTACAGACCTGTCCGAAGAATCTGTACGTCTCGGATATCTTGGCACATATAATTTCTTTTATGCCATTTTAATCAGTATAACCCGCATGAGTACATTCAGTATAGTAGGAGCAGTTATCCCTGCCAATGCAGCAGGTTCCCTCTTTGCAGGATTTATGTCCGTAGCAAATCTTGCCTATTCCTTCTCTTATTCCACCGGTGCATGGCTATATGCAAACGGTTTGAATTACAGTATGTTTCAGACACTTGAAAGAAGTATTTTCGGCAACCCCGGCAACCCGGGTGACAAAATGTCCATAAGCCTCCTGATTTTTATAGGTTCTATGTCTTATATACTCAGTTTCTTTACAGTCCATATGCTTCCCGATAAAAAACAGACATTGAAAACAGACGAAGACGAAGAACATCTCATAGGGCCGGAAGATTATCTTACTCTCGGAAATACTTTTCTGAAAGCTATCAACACAGCAAGTATTATACTGGGTATTATATTATTTTCAACCTTATGGTTCTGCCTCCATCAGGATATAATAAAAAGCGCAATACTCGCCTTTTTTATAACAGCTCTCTTAAGAAAAATAACACTTGACTGGAAATATAAAAAAGTGAAAGGTGAGAAGTGAAAGGTGAAAGGTGATGTGTTTGCCCCTACTGAAAATAGCCGGTGACTCACACATCACACTTCACACTACTCGTTATAAGGATTTGCCTTCGGCCTTGAAATATGAGAAAGAACATTAAAAAATAACATATAAGGCATAGAAAAAGTGCCTGTCAGTGCAAGAACTGCAAGATATTTTAATTTTTCAAACATATTATCTGTATGAAAAAAAATAGAATGCACCAGAAGAGCAATAAAAATTATAATACCGGCAGTAAATAACTGCATGAATAGGAAAGAAATCTTCAATGTATTGATAGCCTGAATATCATCCAGTTTTTTCCTGTTCTCCAGCATTATGATATAGACTGCCGACATACCAATGGCAATATACAGAAAGAGTGCAATAAGATCCCGGGACTTACTGTGGAAATGCATAACCTCTGATATAAGAGTAAGTACAATAACAATAATAACAGGTGTAAAGATTATGACAAAAAATCCTGAAAGATAGACGATTACTGCTCTTAAATTCTCACTGTTATCTACGGGAAGAAACCTTTTGCCAGCAATCTTTTTAAGATGATTGTTATAAAAAGTCATAGAGAGAAGCCCTGCCGGTGATAAAAAGAGTAAAACCAGAGCTACTGCCATGAGAGGAAATACTTCCTTTGTTAATACCGTTACAGTGAAACCGGTTATAATAGAGATAAAAACAACTGCCACTATAATTCTGTTAAAATTTATTTTCATCATAACGTCACCTCAATCTTTTCGGGAACTGAATAGCCTTTAGTATTTGCATTATAATATTCATAAACTTCTGAAACAGGAGCAGTAATCTTTACAGGGAATTTAGCCCGCAGGCCGTAAGAAAAACTGAAAGATTTTCCCGGCTCAAGACGTTTCAGATATACAATGACCTGTCTTCCTGTCATGTCAAATCTTTCTATCTTCTGTTGCTCAAGCAGCGCCTCAAAATCTTCGGTAATAACATCAAATCCGGGAGGCACACCGAGATTTATTATTACTGTTTCTCCCGGTTTTGTCGGGCTGTTATTAACAGTTACCATCTCCCGTAATATATCATTACGTTTGAGTTCAGTCCTGTCATATTTAATAGAAATATTTACAGGTGATTTCTGTCCTGAAGAAATCCCGGAAATGTACCATGGTACATAATAAGAATAAATAATCTGGTACATACATTTTACATCACCTTCAGGTACAAGCTCTACTTTAAAAGTTCCTTCTCTTGCATAACCTTTAAGATCCAGGAGTTTAACGACATCACTCTGTTCGGGAGTAATTTCGACAGTGCCTGATTCCTGTCCATCGACCAGTACATGTATCTTTCCTTTACTGTCTTTTCCCATATCTGTATTCATTGAAAGGACAAGGGTTTTAAGAGCAAGTACCGTAGCCTGTGTGGAATACCATCTGCCGTAAGTATCTTTAGATAGAGCCAGGAAATTCAGAGATTTCTCCACAGCATCTCCACTGGAACCTGATCGTAAAAAAGCCTGTGTCACAAGAGATGTTGTTTCAATACTGGCAGTCATTCCATATGATTCCGTAAGGGTTCTTCCCTCTGTTGTCCATGAAACAGTGTCTTTATTTTCCGTTCTTTCTTTATAAAGAGTTTCCAGAAGATTTTTCGTCTCCTGTCCCTTCGGATCTGTATATAAAAGAAGATTTGCCACAAGAGAGAGAGTATAAAAATCATGTTTCTTATTCATAGAGGATTTTATATAATTGATTGCCTTTCTGAGCGGTTCTCCTTTATAACCGCTCTGTGCAAGAGACCATGCCACAAAAGCCGTTACCCGTAAATCGGAATTTTGATTACCTGCAGCTTCCCACAAACTATAAGAATCTGCTTTCCAGGAACCATCGGAAGATTGTTGAGAAATCAACCACTGTCCTGTCCTGTCAATGAGCTTTTCGTCAATCGGATATACCTTATTCATATCATACAATTCCATAAGGCCGTAGGCAGAAAGCCACACAGATGCAGGGGCTTCTCCGTAAAGGGAAAATCCCCCTGAAGGAACTTCAAAGGTAATAAGTCTCTGATATCCGAGATTTATATAGTGTTCTGCCTTCATCTGAATATCAGGTGTAATCTGTCCGGACGTTTTCATATAATCTAAAACCATAATATTTGGATAAGTCACTGACGTAGTTTGTTCAAAACAGCCATAGGGCATTGTAAGCATACTGTCAAGCCCTTCCACTAACTGGCTGAACATGCCGGGGTAAATCTTAATCCACATATCATAAGATTTATTTATGGCATTTTCCGGTATATTCAAACCGGCAGAAACCTTTTCTCTGAGCCAGCCGTTTTCAGCAAGGCGCATTTCTTTACCGTCAGGAATTACAGTCACAGATTTACTTATACCGTCTTTCATTCTTTCTGTTTTTGCATAGACGGTAAATCTCTTTTTTCCCGTATCATGTATCTTTACAGGATAATAAACAACAGTTACATCATTTGCGCCAAGGGATAAACGTTTGACCGGTTCGCACAGGAGCTCAAACCAGTCATCTTTTACTGCTATTAACTCTATATCCTGTTTTTCCGGCAAATAATTGTATACTGAAACAGGAATGGAAACTTCATCACCTGAAGTAAGATTAAGGGGAAGATCAAGATCAATAAAAAAATCCTGAAATACCTTTATCGGATAATCAGTGCCCCCCGTATCTCCTTTCATGGACGAAGCAGAAACACCCATCCTCCAGGTTGTTATGGAATCCGCCATCTTAATTACGGTAGAAGCTTTACCCTGCTCGTCTGTTATAAGTTCCGGATTGAAATACATTGTTTCAGGGAAATACTGACGCAAATAAGCAGGCAGTTCTTGAGAAGTTTCTGACCGGGAGGTTTGGGCGATGGAAGATCCGTTCTGAACTATTACTTTTTTATCAGAAAATCCGCCGCCATCCGGTGTCAGACCCTGTCCAGGTGCATATGAAGGAGATATTTCTTCTGAAGGCACAGACAATGTGGTTTTATCACTTTCGCCACCTTTAATAGTGCCACCAGATGTCGGCCCCTGTGCTCTTGCTTTTAGAAAATTAGGAGCTATTACGGCAAAAAGAATTCCTGCCACACCGAGTCCTGCAATAACAACATATCCACAGTTATATATAAAATGCCACAGATTGGATTTTCCATGTTTGCCGAGATGAGATCGGGCATTATAAATGAGTATAAAATTCATAAATATAGAAGAAATAACACCTGTCAGAAAGAGTAAGATCATTGATATACCGCCAATTTGATCTTTTCCTGTCATGGCACAGGCCAGCAGAAGAGCCATGGTTACAATTAATCCTGCAACAAATAACTGTATCAGGTGAAAGGAGTAACGGAGGGTATTAAGTTTCTTTATATCTTCACATTGGTTTTTCTGTCTCATGGTTATTATATAGATAAACGCTGAAACAGCCATAGCTGCCATAGAAAATATAAGGGCTGTATATTCATTCCTGTTATAATGATGGAACATCTGCGACATAATAGAGATCAAAATTCCAACAACGAAAGGTGTCAGAAATACGAGAAAAAATCCTCCTCCATAAACAATCATTGACACAAGGTTATCATTATTAACAGAAATAAATCTCTCTTCATCTTTTCTCTTTAAAAGCTCGTTATAAAATGTTAGAACGAGTATGGAAAGAGGTGATAATATCAAAACGAGCATCACACAGAGCATGCCGAACCACTGAAGAAAATAAAAATATTTCTGCTGCATTGCCATTATTCTGGCAAGCCTTTCAGGATAGGTATTTATCATAATAGAATATGGTTCTTCAAGGATGGAACAGAAGGCAACCTTTGCCGTATTCTGATCATTTTTCTTACTTATGAGATCATCACTTACCCTGTCAATATAATGTTTACATACTTCAACCTTCGGTTTTAACAGTTCCTGTTCCAGCGTAAAATAAACCTTTTCCAGACCCGGTTCCTTTTCCGCAAGAGCAAAAACACTTTCATCAACCACAGAGATACCGAGAGCGGCAGGAACAGGTTTTCCTTCTTTATCTTTCACTTCAAAATCTATCTTACCTGTCCGTCCCGGCCTGTATATATCTTTATCGGAACTTACTTTTACTGATAAATCCCTGCTTATCTCAACATAAACAGTCCTGGTATCCTTTGTAAAATTTCCATCTTTTTTGAGTCTATAAGCGTTAATCTGTAATGTTCCTGCCAGAGTATCTGTAAGAGGAATATCGAGTGTTGCATGTTTATCTTCTACTGTAAGAATTTTAGTAAGTCGTGTCTGACGGTTCTTAACTATATCCAGGAATATACTTCCTTCTGTAAAAGAAAGGATTTCCAGTTTCATAACATCAGAATCTTTATAAACAGCTTTATCTGTACGAAGAAGAATGGATTCTACTGTCTGACCTGTCTGAGGGACAAAGGTCAGGTTACCTGAATTACCGAGTCCGTCACTGGCATTGACTTCAATCTGTCTGCCCATAAAATCGGGTTTCAATGTAAATTCTGCTATGCCTGTAGAGGATGTTTGAAATCTCCTGGCACTCTGCTGGCCGAGTTTCATGGAAACAGTTGCTCTGCAGGGGGTGCCATCGGGGTAAGATGTAATAAGATAGAGTATATTTTCTATACCCGGTACTATTTCCCCGCTTTCCGGTAATATGGTAATCTGCACTGTGTCTTTTGATACAAAAAGTGTTTCATAGTTTATTTCTTTATGTTCTGCTTTATCTGTTACTTCAACAGTGAAGCGAACCATACCTTTTCCACCTTCAAGAGGCTGTCCTACAAGATATTTTTCCAGGGACTGTTCAAAGGTAAAATTCCCGTCTTCATCGGTTTTACCCTGAATTTCTGCAAATTTATGATATTCCACATCATAAGACGCAAGTTCTATTCTAACAGTTCCTCCTGAAACAGGTTTACCGAAGAAATAATCAGCTTTTAAATCTCCTTTTATTATTTCTCCGGGACGATAGAATTTTTTATCAGTAGAAAAGGTTACTTTAAATTTCGGCAGTACATATTTCTTTACCGAAACAGTGATTTCAGATTGATTTCCTCCCACTATTGACCTTATTTTATAATCTCCCGGTTCTGCTTCTCTTGCAAGGATAAAATCTGCTGAAACTATGCCATAAGGAGATGTTTTTTTATCCGTTCTTTTAAATACTTTATTCCCTTTACTGTCTTCAACTTCTATAGTAGCAGATCTGTTTATTACGGGAGAGAAATTTTCATTTTCCATAGAAAGAGATCTTATATGAATGGTCTGGCCAGGTTGATATACAGGTTTATCTGTAGTGAGCAGAATTCTGCAGGAACGGTATATATTAATCTTTTGAGTAATATCATCCTGTCCGACAGGTGATGAAATCTTAACAGTTAATGTTCCTTCTCCTTCTTCCATATCTGACGGTATATAAAATATTCCGTCCATTGTACCGTACATATCGCTTTTTTTATGAAGAAGTTCACAGGTTCTATTTTTTGCAGAAAGTAAGACGTTTATGTCTGCATCTTTTACAGGTTTCAATCCGTCATGATTGAGAACAATTATTCTTATTGTACCTTTGGTGCCGGGGCAGAACGTGTTCTCACAGAGAAGCATAGTGTCAAGTTTTCCTGTCCATTTCGGAAGAGTTGCCATATAAACACTGATAAAGGATATTATTAATAAAAGGGCTAAAAAAAATATACCCCATCTATTTAAAAGGGGTCTTTTAATATGCTCCATAAATATTACCTCCCTGTAGATTACTCTATATAATTTTATCACATGAACAAGAAATTTTCTATATTTATAACATTTTCATGGATTGCTGAATAGTTTTTTTTACGACACGTAGATTCACTGCTACTGGAAATTATAATTTCATAAATCTATTATAAGGCTTTCTTGAGATCATCCAGTAATTGCTGATCCAATTTATATTTTAAACTCTGAAGTTTTTGAATATCAGAATTAGCTTTTTCATATTCTCCCATATTGAAATAAGTAATTCCTCTATTATACAGGGCATCTTTATTATCCGGTTCAATTACCAATACCTGCGTAAAATCATTAATGGATTCTTTATAATATTTTTGTATACCATAAATAATTCCTCTGTTTAAATAAGCTTTTATATAAACAGGGTTACGCTTTATCACCTGATTATAATCATCGATCGCTTTATCATATTTACCTGTATTGTTATAACACATGGCACGATTGATATAAGCCTGTATCAGATCGGGATCGATCGTCAGGGCTGTGCTATAATCTGCAACAGCTCTGTCATAGTCTCCGGTTTTGTAATAAATATTTCCGCGGTTTATATAAGTTCCGCCGTTTATTTTATTAATCTCTATTGCCCGGATAAAATAGTCGAGTGCCTTTTCATATTCCTTTTTATAATCATAGATAAGCCCCAGATTGTTGTAGGCTTCCACCGAATCATTTTTTAAATATAAAGCTCTGTTAAAATCATTAATAGCTTTATCAAACTCACCTTTAATGACATATATATTACCACGATTTATATAAGCTTCTCCATAGTCCGGTTCCAGTTCAATAGTCTTAATAAAATCATTAAGTGCTCTATCGCTTTCTCCTCTATCGGCATAGGCTATTCCACGATTAAAATAAGCCAGGGATGATGGATAATTATGCAATGTATCATTCCACAGAGTTAAGCTATCTTTCCATACATAGCAACGGTTCCATGATAGAATACTCATTAAACCAGTTATGATAGTAAGTATTGTTATCAGAAATGGCTTTGAACATATATTTTTTTTATAAAGACAGCTAAAGCCTTCCCCCAGAAGATAAAATAAGCCTATGTAGGGAATATAAGTATATCTGTCGGCTGTTATGCCGGGAGGGACAGGAATAAATTTGATCACCGGTAAGATTGTAATAAAGAAAAAGAAAGAACCAAAAATTATTTTTTTTGTATATCTTCCGGACACAATTATTAAGCTTATAAGAATAATTATAATGGCAGGTGAAAGAATATATATAAGCGGTAATTTATTACCTGTGGGAATCGGGTAAATGGCAGCCAATTTCACAGGTAATAAAAATTTCCATAGATAAAATACCAGTCCGTAAAAAGGATAAAAAATATTAAATTTATACAGCGTTATTTTGTTAACTTTTCCATTATCTAATATAAGAATTACCATAATATATACAAAAATAAACGTTATTATGAAATATGGTATTTTTTCTATCACTGTATTTTTATTAAAGTTTCTGTTAAAAAATGTGTAATCAAAGAAAAATAAAATTACGGGCAGTGTAACTCCCATAGGTTTTGCGAGAAGAGAAAGGAAAAATAAAACAAGTGATATATAGTAATAAAGGTTAATGTTGCTCTTCCGGTACAGCACATAATAAAGTAACGTTAAAAGAAAAAAGAAGCTGTAAAGCACGTCTTTTCTCTCGGCAATCCAGGCTACTGATTCTACATGAAGAGGATGAATGCCAAAGAAAATGCTGATTATGAGTGATACATGTATATTACCTGTAAGAAGAAGGAATAAATAGAATAATATTATACAATTTAATAAATGTAATACAAGATTTGTCATATGATATGCATAAGGATTAAGACCAAAGAAATGATATTCTATTGCATATGACAGTAATGTCAACGGTGTGTAAAGACTTTTTACAAATGAACGATTTGGATCTAAAACAACAAAAATACTTCTTATATTTTCCATAGATAATTTTCTTATACTTAAATTATCAATAACATATTGAGGATCATCCCAGTTTGTAAAACCGTTTTTCACAGTGGGATAAAGAGTGGCAGAAGTAATAAATAAAATTAAAAAAATTGAAAAAAATACCTTATAATTATTCATAAGAAACCTTAAAAAATGTAACATAACCTGACAATGTCACATTTAATAAAATAGCAATTAGCTTTTAGTTTTCAGTTAATAATTAAAGCTAATCGTTAACAGCTATAGCCAAGAACTAATAAGTATTTTATCAAAGTAGCTAATATGAAAATGTCAGGATAATTATACTTTCCCATTTTTTTAATAAAAATTTATCTTACTGGCCTGAGCATGAAAATACAATAAATTATTAACTCCCGTTACGTGTCACAAAATTCTTATATGAATTATTTATTCTCATGTCAGTAAAATATATTATAACACATTATGCTAACAATCAAAGTACCTAAGGAGCTGTCAGAAATAACTCAATCATATTTACGTCTATATCGTGACGCGTCACGCGTTACGCGTTACGCGAGGATGATAACCGTTCTAACAATTTGCCAGGGTTATTTTCTTACAGTCCCTAAGTACCGCAACAGGTAAATTGGTACCAAAAAAAATATGGCACTCACTCCTGTCCCTGGTCGGGCTCTGGAGGAAAAGATATGCCGTATTAAAAGAAAGTTATAAATTATATAGATGCAAAATATTAAACGTCTAAAAAAACAGTTTGTTAC
>CAYSLJ010000204.1:0-10648 GCA_964431735.1 uncultured Synergistia bacterium
AAACCTGTTGTTAAGGGCACAAGATTAACAGTTCAGTACATTTTAAAATTACTTGCAAATGGTGCAACAATAGAAGAGATAATGGAAGAATATGAGGGACTGACCTGCGAAGATATAATGGCCTGTTTGTTATTTGCTTCGGAAATTCTCGAAAATACAACATTCAGTCCTCTTGAGGCAGCATAATGAAATTTATTGTTGATGAATGTACAGGCCCTGGTGTTGCAAGATGGCTGTATAATAAAAATTATGATGTATTTTCTGTATATGAACAGGCCAGAGGTATGGGGGATGAATATATTTTGAAAAAAGCTGTAATTGAAAATCGTATATTAATTACAAATGATAGAGATTTTGGAGAAATGGTTTTCCGTGAAAAGAAACCTCATAAGGGTATTGTTTTTTTGAGACTTGAAGATGAGCGTACTGTAAATAAGATTAAATTCCTGAGTTTATTATTAAATAAATTTTCTGAGCAACTGACAGATAATTTTGTAGTTGTTACAGAAAAAAATGTTCGTATTGTTCGCCTTTAGTATAATTATGAAGAAAAAAAAAGATACACCTTATATTTTACTTATAATACCTTCTGTACTTCTTTTAACACTGGCCGTTCTGCTGCAGTTTTCCTGTGACAGAAGTTTCTATAACCTTGAAACAGCACAGTTCGCAGCTAAAAACCTTACAGAAGACAACCCCTTTACATATGTCGTTTTATCTTATTATTTTAAGCATTTTTTTAAAATCTTCTTTATATACCATATAATCCCCGTTTATATGTTTCTCCTCCCTTCAATAGTTTTACTCTCCCTTTATCTGTCTTCCATGAAATTTACTTTCCCCTCTGTTAAAAACGAAAGAAAATTCCTCCTTATTTTATTCGCTATTTCATTCTCCATTACACTGGCATCACATTTTTTCATAACAGGCCATCTTCCTCCTGTAGGAGACGAGTTCTGTTATATCTTTCAATCAGATATTATGGCTCAAGGAAAACTTTATGAAACATCTCCTCCCTCTTCCGCTTCATTCCATAGCTGGAGTATTATTAATGACGGAAAATGGTACAGCAAAGTTACAGCAGGATGGCCTCTTTTACTTTCTTTCGGCAGATTTTTTCATATAGAATTTATCATAAATCCCCTGATGAGTGCTTTATCTATTATTATACTTTATCTTACCGGTAAATTATTACTCGGCGCCGAAGGGGCTTTTATGTCCGTAAGTTTTGCCATTCTGTCACCTCTGTTTTTTTTACTCGGCGGCACTTATTTCCCTCACAACGCTGCTTCATGCCTTGCTCTTTTATTTATATACGGCATATTTAAAAGTTTCTATGATAAAAACCTTATCTATCCGTTTCTGTCAGCTCTGTCTGCTTTACTTCTTGTTATTATACGTCCCGGTGACGGCATGTCCATATGTGCCGGCACTGTTCCTCTTATGATATACCTTTTTATGAAATCAGATATGAAAAAAATCTTTTTATTGAAAATATCATTTATAGTATTCCTCTTTTTCGTCGGTGCAGGCCTTCTGTTAACGGTTAATAACATACAGAACGGAGATCCCTTCCTGTTCGGCTACGAAAAATATGATTCCGATGATAAGTGGGGTTTTACCTCTTCTCATACGCCTCTTCACGGATTATTTAACAGTGCTTTTTCTTTCATGAGAAATTCCTTCTGGACCGTTCCTTTTATTGCTTTTTTTACATTCTTTTCTTTCTTCGAAAAAGAATTAAACATTATTTTATTACTTGTGCCTGTCCTCTTTCTGGGCATTTCTTACGGAGGATTTTATTATAACGGTGCCTTTGAGATTGGTTCACGGTACTATCTTCCGTCATTTATGCTGTCTTTAATCCCTGCGTCGGCAGGATTTCTTTATGTGAAAAGATGGCTCGAAAAAAAGAATTTTAAAGGTTCTCATATGTTTGCTCCTGCATTGATATGTTCTGTCATAGTATTTATGATGCTCGGAATATTTATAAATCTCTTTCCTTCTGTTAAAGATCAGTATCGATTCAGGTGTGAACCTGCTGCATTTATGTCAGATAAATTGAATATTAAAGAGCCTTCTCTTATTTTTCTGAGAGGTCATGGCTATTTCGGGAATATGTTTTTTATAAGGAATTTCCCTGATTATAAGTCTCAAAAGATTATTACTGTGCTTTATCTTGACCCTGTTCAGAATGAAAACCTTATAAAATCATTTCCTGACAGGAAGGTTTATACCCTTGAGTGGGAGGGAAGAGAAGGGAGATTTATTGTCAAAGAAGGACTGGATAATGAAAAAACTGTGAAGAATTATATGGACGGTGCCAGTAATTATATAGAATTTGACTGGGATAAATCTATAGATTGCTGTCAATCTGCTCTCTCTGTTGAGCCTGATAATATTGAAGTTTTACACCTTCTTGCAATGCTCTATGATGCAAAAAAAGAGTTCTCGAAAGCTATAGAAATCTATAAAAGACTTTCAGCCATTTCGTCTTTAAGGAATATTGCTTTATATCAGACAGGAAGAAACCTGGGAGAAATGGGAAAATATGAAGATGCAATAAGTACGCTTGAACAGATAAAACCTGATGACAGAGCTCTCTATATGAAGGCAGGGAACTGGATTAATTATTACGGAAACAGATATTGAAGTTACTTTTTTTCTATTAATTTCTGTGTTATAATATTTTTATGTGATTATTGGAATGTTCCCGTTACAGGTTTGAAATAAATAAGGAGATGAATTATATGGATACAATAGATCAAAACCTTTCTGCCAGAATAGAAGATATGAAGGTAAAAATGAAATTGGAAGCTATGTCTGAAACAATTCTGAATATGAATGCAGAAATGAAGATAAGATTTAATTCTGTGGAAGAGCGTCTTGATAAGCTGGAAAGCAGAATGGATAAGCTGGAAAGCACTATGGATAGTTTTAAGCGTGATATAGATCGGAAATTTGAACAGACTTTTGAAATTCTAAGAGAAATGATGAATAGGCTGCCGTGAAAATATTAAACCGGTTGAAGAAACCTTCAACCGGTTTTTCCAGGGACTGTAAGAAAATAACTCTGACAAATTATAGTTCTTGTCCTCGCGTCACCCGTCACGCGTTACGCGTCACGATATTTTTTTACAACCACCTGGTTATGCCTGTTCAATGGCAACTATACGGCATATACTGGACTCTCCGCCTACAAATCTCCAGGGGAAGCATCCCACATAGGTTCTTTTATTGAGAAATCTCTTTAATTCTCCTCCCAGGTTTTCTGCATGTATAATGTCTTTCGGGAAGAGATCTATATGCATGAGCTGATAATCTTCTGTGGGGAAGAAATCATCAAGGCCTTTATTATATTTCTTTCTCAGGAATTTTTCTGCTTCTTTTGCCTGTGTGGGGCACCATTCTCTTATTTTCGTATTCATGGGATGATCTGCAGAACCGCAATCCACGCCTATCCATTTTATTTTTTTCTTCATGCACCACGCAGAGAATTCTTTCGTCGGTCCCGGATGTTTTACCATGTAACGGACTTCGTCTGCTTCCGGCTGATCCCAGGCATATTTCATATAGCCCGTATGTATTAAAAGTATGTCATTTTCTTTTATTTCCACACGTTTTTCAATCTGTTCCGATGTGTAAATATCGTAGTCTTCTGTGCAATCGCTCAGATCAACGACTGCTGCCGGACCTGTAAGTTCTTCAAGAGGTATGCTTGCAATGTCTCTTCCATGGGTGCAGAAGTGAAGAGAGCCGTCTAAATGTGTTCCCACATGGTTACTTGTAGTGATAAGCTGACCGTTTGCTCCGTTAGGGGCAAGACGCTTGAAGAATTTTACCTGTAAAGGCTCGTACGTAGGCCATGCAGGTGTAAGAACACTTAAAGGCTGGGTAAGATCATAGAATTTTAAATTCATGTAATTAAACACTCCTTAATAAATATTTTAACAATGTGAGGTTTTAGCTTAATAGCTGTTTACCGGGTATTACTGCTAACATTTTATTTACCGTATCTTTATTGGGGTATTTGTTCTGAAAGTCTTTCAATGTGTTGAGCATAACCTGTGCTTTTGAGAGGTTTTCCAGTTTTCTGTAATTTTTAAAGATATTCAGAAACTCTGTTCCTTCCGATGTTTTAAAATAAAGTCTGAAGTTAAATTCTTCCTGTTGTTTCAATAGTGTCATTATTTTCAACACCTGCCTTATTGAAAATTGTAATAAATTATATTTTTTTAGCCCCTGATAACCTTATTTATTAATTCTTCATCTGGTAAAAAAAATCCTTTAAAAAATAAAAAACTTATTGTATAATTAAATTTTAGTGAGTAGTGAGTAGTGAGTGGTGAGTAGTGAGTGGTGAGTGGTGAGTCGTATTTGCCAGGTACCGGTGAAAACACGCATCACGCATTACGCATCACGCATCACGATTTACCCGTCACGCGTCACGCGTTACGCGTCACGATCTATAAGAGGAGGTTATTTCAATGAAAATAGGAGTCTTATTACATGGCTGCGGTGTCTTTGACGGCACAGAAATCCATGAAGCTGTTCTTACACTGCTGTCTCTTGATAGAGCAGGCGTAGAACCTGTCTGTATTGCACCTGATAAAGAGCAGATGCATGTCATCAATCACATTACAGGACAGCCTTCCGGCACGAGAAATATCCTTGAAGAATCTGCAAGGATTGCCAGAGGTAATGTGAAAAATATTAAATCTGTCAGTGTAGATGACATAGACGGTCTTATCATACCGGGCGGTTTTGGCGCTGCCAAAAACCTCTGCGATTTTGCCATAAAAGGAGAAAACTGTACTGTTGATCCTCTCGTAGAAGATTTTATTAAAAAGGTTCATAATAAGAGAAAACCCATTGGAGCAATCTGTATAGCACCGGCACTTGTGGCAAAGATACTGGGGGAAGATGAAAAAATCAGAGTAACTATAGGAACAGATAAAGCTACAGGTGAAAAGATCAATAAAATGGGAGCAGAACATATAGAATGTGCTGTAAATGATTTTGTAGTGGATGAAAAATACAGAATAGTATCGACACCTGCCTATATGCTGGGGCCCGGCATTAAAGATATAGCCGGAGGTATAGACGGTCTCGTAAAAGCTGTGGTAGAACTGGCAACAAAATAAAAAAGGGGGGCAATGCCCCCTTTTTTTTATTTTACATTCTCTGCCATAAGTTTTGTAACGGCTTTAGTAAATAAAACCGGATCCTTCGGCCTGGAACCTTCCAGTAAAAGTGCCTGATCATAAAGCAGCAGCGTATATTCTTTCAATATATCACCGGTACTGTTTTCTTCAAATATTTTATTCATAGACTCTACTACTCTGTGAGCAGGATTTATTTCAAGTATTCTTCTGGTTCCCGGCACATTCTGCCCCATAGCCTGCAATATCTTTTCCATCTGAGGATCCATATCCCCTTCATCTGCTACAAGACAGCATAAAGAATCTTTAAGCCTTCCTGACAGACGAACATCCTTTACATCATTTTTAAGCTCTTCTTTGATAAAATCAATAAGCTTTTCATACTTTTTCTTTTCTGTTTCTTTCTGAGTTTCTTCAGTTTTATCAAGTTTTATATCACCTTTTATAACTGATTTAACTTTTTTGCCTTTGTAGTCATAAAGACTGCTCATTATAATATCATCTACTTCTTCTAACATTATAAGGACTTCATAGTCTTTTTCTTTAAAGGCTTCCAGGTATGGAGAATTTATGACTTCATCTCGGGATATGCCTGTAATATAGTAAATATCTTCCTGGCCTTCTTTCATGTTCTGAACATATTGTTCGAAGGTTGTGAAAGAAGAACCATCTGTTTTTGTAGACTGTAAAAGCAGGAGATCTGCCAGAACTTCTCTTTTGGAGAAGTCATAATGTATGCCTTCTTTTAAGATTTTACCGAATTCTTTATAAAATTCAAGGTATTTCTCATATTCATCCTTTTTCATTTCAGAGAGTGTATCAATTACTTTCTTGGTAAGATTATTTTTTATAATCTCTACCTGACGGTTATTCTGAAGTATTTCCCTTGAGATATTCAACGGTAGATCCGACGAATCTACAACACCTTTTACAAATCTGAGGTAAACAGGAAGTAATTCTTCGCAGTTAGACATTATCTGAACTCTTTTTACGTAAAGGGTGGGGCCATATTTGAAATCTCTGTAGAATATATCGAAAGGTTTTTTACCCGGTATATAGAGTAAAGCGGTAAATTCAGATGTTCCTTCTGCTTTATAGTGAATTACCTTTGCAGGATCGGATATATCTCTGGACAGGTGTTTGTAGAATTCATTGTATTCACTTTCTGTTATGTCTGATTTAGATTTAAGCCATATGGCTTTCTGTGAATTCAGTGTTTCTTCTTCTACTGTTTTTGTGTCATTTTCACCTGTTTTTTCCACGTCCATAACTATGGGATGTTCTATATAATCTGAGTATTTCCTTATTATATTCCTTATTTCCCAGCTTTCCAGATATTTATGTTCATCTTCTTTTAAATGCACTATAACATCTGTTCCTCTGTGCTCTTTTTCCACTTCTTCTACAGTAAATGTTTCATCTGCACCGGACTCCC
Source organism: uncultured Synergistia bacterium (assembly GCA_964431735.1). Lineage (GTDB taxonomy): Bacteria > Vulcanimicrobiota > SpSt-956 > SpSt-956 > JAKJGF01 > CALARM01. Next base: position 6,598 of record CAYSLJ010000204.1, read on the forward strand.
ATTTTATGCCGCCTTTTGTGCCACCTGTTCTTGATATAACTGTAACCCTGTCTGCTACCATAAAGGAAGAATAGAATCCCACGCCGAACTGTCCTATCAGTTCCGGATTATCTCTTATATCTTTTTCCTTCAGAGCTTTCAGAAATTCTTTAGTTCCTGAATGGGCAATAGTTCCGAGTTCCCTGATTATGTCTTCTTTTGTCATACCAATGCCGTTATCTCTTATGGTAAGAGTTTTATTTTCTTTATCAGGGATGATTTTAATTTTCCATTCTTCGTCTCCCTCTAAAATATCTCTGTTTGTAAGAGATTCATATCTGGCTTTATCTATGGCATCAGATGCATTGGATAGAAGTTCTCTCAGGAAAATTTCTTTGTTTGTGTAAAGTGAATGAATCATTAAATCTAATAACTGTTTTACCTCTGTTTTAAATTCCATTTTTTCCATAAAATCACCTCTTTTTTTTATCGTGACGCGTTACGCGTGGTGCGTGTTTTCACCGCTAAGGGGCGACCACAGGGGGTCGCCCCTGCTCACCCTTCACCAACAAAATATATTACAAAAAATAAAGTCTGAAGTCAATAGGTATCTCATTATTTCTGATAATACCTCTTCGCTTCTTCCGGAATAAATAGTTTACCTTTTATAAGATTTTTTACTACCTCTTTATTTTTTTCATTATTACGTAAGAATATGAGAGTATTATTATCCTGATAAATGTACAGCCATTTATCCTGTTTCTGAATAACAAGTTGAGCCAGGTCATTGTTTACAACCTTGTTTATAAAAATTATATCTATGTTATACATATCTACGATTTTTTCCCAGTTAACCTGTACCATCAGTTTTTTTACAAATTCAATTTCATCTTCCTGGAAATTCAATTCTTTTAATTTAACTGTAATAGTATAAGGTGTAAATACTCTATTTTTCATCTTCTTGATTATGTCAAATTTGTTTTTTGTAAGACCTTTTGCTAAAATTTCCATTCCTTTACTGTCGAATTCCAGCCATCCGTCTTTACTGCCCAGCAGTTTGTATTCATCATAAAGTTTTTCATCATAGACTCCATGAGCTCTTCCGTCGATGAAACCCGGATTATCGGGGAAGAGATTCCAGTAAATATATCCTCCCCAGTTATAGTAATTCAGAAGTTTGCCTTTTATTTTGTTAATCTTAAGAAACTCACATGATGACCGGGGAAATGAATAGTCTACTGTCATATAATTAAATAAGCTTCCTGAAGCTACTACTCCGGGAAGTATCTGCATATAGAGAATATATGAGTATAAAAAAAATATTGCAATCATCATCAGACTTAGAGATATCATTCTGTTATGTTTCTGTAAAAATATTATTGACTTATTATTTCCTATTTGCCTGATGAAATGCCCTGCAGTAATACTGAAAGCTTCAAATAATAAAGGAGAAGAAACAAATATGAAAAGAGGTATAAATCTCCTGGAACTGATTGACATAAAAAGTGTAAGATAGCTTATAAGGAATTCTCCCGTATATAATTTTCTCCAGGAAAGCATGGAAAATATTATAAATACTATTGTATAAGGAATATAGATGGAAGGACATGTAAAGGCCATTATGTCACTGTAAAAAGGAAATTTACATGTTAAAGGAGGAAGCCATTCCAGTGTATCTTTAAAACTGGGCTGATGGAGAATTTTAAACGGAAATTCATAAACCCTTATGCCATAAGGATTTATAAGGCAGATGAAAAAACATATAATCATCATCACAGGTAATATGAAGAGAGAATTTCCTTTTTTTTTATCTCTCTTTTTCTCATTCTTTTCCCTGGATTTTTCCATAAACCTGTCTATTATTTCTCCCAGAAAATAACACCCCAGTATAAAGAAAATATACATATATCCTCCGTGAAGATTGACCCATGGAATCATCATCAGAGGGATTATATAGATTACCCATCTTTTACCTTCTCTGTACATGTCAAATAACAGGATGGAAATATTTATAAATATAAATGTAGAAAGCTGTGCTCTTATATCCAGAAAAATTTTTCCTACAAAGGATAAAATAAATAAACATATCAATATATAATGATAATTACCTGTCTTACGATAGACTCTGAATAGAACAATAGAAAATATTATAATTACCATGATTATTTTATATACAGCAAGTCCTTCTCTTCCGAATGCGGAAAATATAAGATAAAATACTACATTTGTGAGCCATTCGGAATTAATCCATTCTTTGCCGTAAAATGTATGGGAAAAAACATCTGTCTGAGGTACAGTTCTGTTTTCCACTATATATCTTCCGCAGGCAAGATACCACCATGTATCGCCTGCTCCTATACTGGTCAGAGTTGTAATCATAAGAAGTAATACAACAATGAAAATAGCCGGCATTAACAGAGTAATATTCAGTATAATTTTTTCCCAGTCCAGTGTATTGTTTTCTGTTTTTTCTTTATTCACAGGAAACTCCTTTGTTATATTTTATATAATTTTTATATTATACTATAATTCGAAAAAATTTGAAATATTATTTATAGAAGGTTTAACTATCTATATGTCGAATTTTCAAAATAAAGTTTAAAGAAAATCGTGAACATGATAAATGATAAATCGTGAGACATATGACTGTTCAGACTGTTCACATTGCCTCGCGTTACGCGTCACGCGTCACGCGTCACGGTTTAACGATAAGGAGAGTTGACATGAGTAAAGAAATTAAATCTAAAGAGGGAAGACTGGGAGTATTGCTTCCCGGCATGGGCGCAGTAGCTACTACCTTTGTTGCAGGTGTTATAGCTATTAATAAGAATATAGGAAAACCATTCGGTTCCCTGACACAGATGGGAACTATAAGACTCGGTAAAAGAACTGAAAAAAAAGCACCTCTTATAAAAGATTTTATCCCTCTTGCAGACCCGAAACAGTTCGTTTTCGGAGGATGGGATATATTCCCTGACAATGCCTATGAAACAGCCATTAAAGCAGCAGTTCTTGAAAAATCCTTACTTGATGAGATTAAAGATGAAATGAGTGCTGTAAAACCATGGAAAGGAGTATTTTCTCCTGATTATGTAAAAAGATTAAATGGTACCTATATAAAATCTGCTTCTACAAAGTGGGATTATGCACAACTTTTAAGGGAAGATATAAAGAAATTTAAGGAAGAGAATAAACTTGATAGACTGGTTGCTGTCTGGTGCGGCAGTACCGAGATTTACCTGGAAGAAGATGATGTTCACAGGAGTCTTGAAGCCTTTGAAGAAGGACTGAAAAAAAATAGCCATGCCATAGCTCCCAGTATGATCTATGCCTATGCATGTCTTCAGGAAGGGGTGCCTTTTGCAAACGGTGCCCCCAATCTTACGGTAGATATACCTGCCATGTGGGAACTGGCGAGAGAGAAAAAACTGCCTATTATGGGTAAAGATTTTAAAACAGGTCAGACCCTTATGAAAACTATCCTGGCTCCCGGCCTCAAGTCCAGAATGCTCGGTGTTAAAGGATGGTATTCTACAAATATACTCGGTAACAGAGACGGAGAAGTCCTTGATGATGCTTCATCTTTTAAGACAAAGGAAGTAAGCAAACTGGGAGTCCTTGATTATATACTTCAGCCTGACCTCTATCCTGAATTGTATAAAGATCTGTGCCATATAGTAAAAATTAACTATTATCCTCCCAGAGGAGATAATAAAGAAGGATGGGATAATATTGATATTTTCGGATGGCTCGGTTATCCCATGCAAATAAAGATAAACTTTTTATGCAGGGATTCCATTCTTGCAGCACCTATTGTTCTTGATCTTGCCATATTTATGGATCTTGCTCAGAGAGTCGGATTTTACGGTATTCAGGAATGGTTATCTTTCTATTTTAAGAGCCCCATGCATTTACCTTCTTTATATCCGGAACATGATGTATTTATTCAATTACTTAAATTGAAAAATACACTCCGTTTTCTCGGTGGAGAAGACCCGATTACCCATATGGGTCTTGATTATTACGATTATTATGATTTGAAGGAATAATTCATTCAATAGTAAGTGATGAG
>CAYSLJ010000205.1:0-10539 GCA_964431735.1 uncultured Synergistia bacterium
AAACTAACTATAATTATTCTTCCTTGAGAAATTCTCCTGAAATTTCTTTCTTTTCTTTTATTTCTTTTACAAACCTGTCTGCTCTGTCTTTATTTTTTGTTATTCTCTCTCTGTACTGGTCATATTCCTGCCTTGCTTTCTCACTGTAAATCTTAAATTCATCCTTCAATTTACTTTCAGGAACGGAACAGTTATGCTCGAACCAGTGCATGGCAACTTTCCCGAGAGCCACAGTTCCCGCAAAAGCCACGGCAGCACTTACTGCCTGACCGTATCCGGGAATGAGTTTTATAAGCTGTCTTGCCATTTCACGGAAAGAGACTCCTGCTCCTATGGTAGAGAGCAGTTCAAGAATACTTTTCGTAGAAACCTCAGTGCCGTAAAGATGACCTATAGTGGCAACCATTGCAATCTGAACAGGTGTTATAACTGCAATATCTGCCACAGGAACAGGAACAAAAGCAACTGCTCCCGTAAGAACTGCATTTGAATAAATTACCTTATGGGCTTTGCTTCTTTTAAGATAAATATTTGCCTTCTGTTTTGAAATAAAAGCATCCTGCATGGCAGCAGGAAGTATGACATTAATCCTTGCTATAAGTTCTGTTATATTAATATTCCTTTTTGCAGATATGAAGAGAAATTCTTCAGGCGCAAGGGAAAGTTTTTCTTTTATAGAAAGTGTATATTCCTCTTTTTCTCTTTCTTCAAGGATATCGACCTTGTTTACGACAGTTATACCTTTGCTGCTTGAAGCCATTATGGCTCTGTGAAGTTCCTGATCATCTTCCGATATGCCGGATGCGCCGTTAAGACAGTGTATGATTACATGCTGATCATTCATGATACCTGCTTCTATTACTTTTTCAAGGGAAAACATATCAGTTCCTATGCCGGGAGTATCGGAAAAATCTATGCCGAAAATCTCTTTTGTCTGGGTATCCACTGTTTCGTCTGTTCTCATACTGACTTTTGCTATATTCTGTCCGAATATGGCATTAAAAAGAGAAGACTTTCCTGCTTTCGAGAATCCTGCTATAGCCACTTTGGGTTTTAATTTAAAGCGCTTATTTATATCCATAAGTATTTTCTCCACTACTTCCGTTAAAAATAATTCAGTCACAGGGTCATCTTTCATAATAAAAATCAACCTCTTTCAATTGAGATTATTTATTATAACATATTTTTAAAAAAATCAGGAATCTGAAGGTCTGTGTAGAATATATGACGGGCGACGGGCGACAGGTGAAAAGTAACCTTATAGCTGGTAACTGATCACTGGTTACTGAAAAAAAGGAGGATAATTATGGCCAGAATAAATTTTATCGTTACAGTTCCGATAGAAACACCGGGAGAAGATATCATTTATCTCACAGGAAACCACTATGAACTGGGGAACTGGGATCCCTGCGGAGTGGCTCTGAATAAAACAGGAGCCTATGAATATCAAATAGAACTCGAACTTCCGGAAGGCATGACACTGGAATATAAAATCACCAGAGGTTCCTGGGAAACAGTAGAGGTATCGGAAAATTTTAATTATATAGAAAATAGAATTAATTATATAAATTATGACGAAGATCTTTATATAAGAGTGGAAAACTGGGAAGATTGTTACGAAAAAACAGGTCAGAATACTCTTACGGGAAACTTTGACATACACAGAAATTTTTACTCTCACTATCTTGATGATACAAGAACCATTATGGTTTACCTTCCTCCGGGATATAATTACGAAGACAATCATTACCCTGTTCTATATCTCCATGACGGACAGAATGTTTTCGATGCTTCCACATCTTACGGAGGTGTGGAATGGAGAGTGGATGAAACGGCAGAAAGGCTTATAAGAGAAGGCAAAATAAAAAAGATCATAATGGTAGCCATTTACAATGACAGAGACAGAGATGATGAATATACTCACACCTATGACCCCTCCGAAGGGACAGGAGGAAAGGTGGAAAATTACGGAAACTTTATAGTAAAAGAGCTGAAACCTTTTATTGACGGTGCATACAGAACAATAAACAGTGCAGAAGAGACTGCCATAATGGGATCCTCTCTCGGGGGATTATGTTCCCTCTATCTGAGCTGGAAATACAGGAAGGTATTTTCTCTGGCAGGTGTGATTTCGCCGTCTCTCTGGTGGGATGACAGAGATATTATCAGACAGATAAAAGAAGAACAGAATTTCGAAGGCCCTGAAAAAATCTGGCTTGATGCGGGCACGCTCGAAGGAGACGATGAAGATAATGACGGCATATGCGAAATGGTAGAAAATGCACGGGGACTGGGTGAAATTCTGCTGGAAAAAGGATATGAACTGAATAAAAATCTCTTCTATCTTGAAGCACAGGGTGCAGATCACAGTGAGAACGCATGGTCAAACAGGGTGGAACAGATATTACTCGCTTTGTTCGGGATAAAAAGTGAATAGTGAGTAGTGAGTAGTGAGTGGAAAATTTTTACTCACTACTCACTGCTATTTCATTAAAATGTGATATCCTCTGCAGTACTGTTAACAGGATAATACTTTAATTCTGCAGTCGGTGACGCATCTGTCCATTTCTGACTTTTATAAACTGTTCCTGCTGTCTTTCCGTCACACATTCCTTTTATAAACACTTCCCCTGTATCACATGATTGCGATACACTTTCCGTCCATCCGAAATATATACCGTTTCCGAGTCCTGAAAGTGTAAGACCCATAGGAGGAAGAACATTCTCTTTTTTAGGCTTCTTCATACCTTCACAGGCCATATTATAGAAAAATGAGTTATCATAGCCGGAAGTGTAGGCAGTTAAATATTTATTTGTTATGCCCCAGAAGCTTTTCTGTCCTTTTGTACTGCCTGTGCCCCAGTTTACAGTGAATTCTTCAACTCTTTTGTTCTCCATATCTTCCTTTCTCTCATCGGAAATATTTTCACTATCATATAACTCGCCTGACTGTATTCCGTAATAAGAACCGGATGTCATATCTTCCAGGCCTCCATGGCCGTTATATATTATAACTCCGTAATCACTCAACTTTTTAAAACTTTCCACTGAATTTGTCCCATCATTGCTTCTTGTTACAGAAAAACCTTTATTTTTCAGATATGTTTCCATATTGTTCAAATTTCCAAGATCGCCGGTAAATCCCGGATCTGCAGCAATGACGTTAATTATGATGGCCTTTTTATTTCCAACAGCCTTCAGTAAATCAGATTTATCTTCCGATAAAAAAGCAGAAGAACTTATCCTTAAAGAAGCATCAGGAGGAGGTGTGGGCTGATCGAGCCATACATCGACACCGCCCCAGTCGTATTCCACAACCATGGCATCTTTCTTTGCCACCACTTCTTTCACATGAGGCATGTCTCTTATAATATCTTCAATATAAATAAAAGCATTGGGATCATCCGAAATAAGGGCACTGTCCGCCAGTGGATCAACTGTTAAATCACATTCTTTTATAAGATCTATGGAAACAGTAGGCGTAAGAAGAGCCTGACTGTTTACCGTACCACTGTCACCGCATCCTGAATTTATAATAACAGATAAAATGAGCAGTGATAAAATGACCGTTAATAATTTCATCAATGAAAACCTCCTTTGATTCGTAACGCGTGACGCGTGACGCGTAACGCGAGATTTCTATTTTCTTGATACTTCATAAAATCTCTTCACCCTTCACAACTCACCCTCCACCCTTCCCCACTCACCTTTCTTCTTTATATTTTAAAATAAATATGTTAAAAAATTTGTTTTTTTGTTAAAATTTGTAAAAACTTATCTTATAGTTCCCATGACCTGATAAAGAGGCATAAAAAGTGAGATAACAATAAACCCTACAACACCTCCCATTATGATAACAAATACCGGCCCCGGCTGTGTAATATCTTTTATTTCTAATTTCAGCAGATCTTCTTTAAAAATACAGGCACATTTATTCATCGCTTCAGGTAAATTTCCGTCTCTTTCTCCCTTTGCCATAATAAAACAGAATATATCGGGAAAAAACTTCGGAACTTCGAAGATCGTATGAAGTTTCTCTCCTGATTTCAATTGCTCATAAATTGTGTTAAGAGATTTTTTTACAGGCCCCATTGTAATCCCTCTGGAAAGATGAAGGAATACTTCCTCTGGTGAAATACCCTTTTCAAGCATCATACCACCAGTCGAAGCAATCTGAAAAGAATAATACTTTTTAAGCAGAGAACCTGTTACAGGCAGGTTATAGAGAAGAGAATTTTTAACAGGATTGAGGAGAAAGACACATGTATCCACTGCAAGAAGCAATACAATAATTGCCGGCACTATGCCCGGTATATGCAAAAATACTGTTAGCGCCATTATCATCCTGGTAGGCAGAGGAAGAACCAGGTTGATACCTTCAAATAATTCCACAAAAGTCGGTAAAATAAAAAAAACTATTAAAATAAGAAGGGCTGTAAAAATATTCAAATAAAGTACGACAGGCATTATAATTCCTCTGCCGCATACGGATGCGCCCAGTATCTCTTCATCTACCAGATATGAAGATATCTCTTCCAGAGTTTCAGCGATTTCTCCTTTTTTCTCTCCTCCCTGAATAATTTTCTTTATATGAACAGGATAAATGGGAGGTGAGTCATCCAGTGCGTCAGACAGAGATTTTCCGCTCTTCAGAACAAGGGAAAGTTTATCAAAATTATCCCTGAGTTTTTTATTTTTTATATCTCCTTCTATATTATTTATTGCTTCATGTAAAGGAATAGCCTGACGGGAAAAACAGGCCAGTTTCTTTGTAATAACAGCCAGTTCTTTTGTTTCATTCATAGTTTTCACTACCTTCAATACATTTGCCGGTGAGCAGTGAACGGTTTTGTCACAGCCTTCACGGGCAAACTCTTAGAATTTCATCCATATCAGTAATGCCGTTGTAAACCTTTTCCATGGCATTTTCCCTTAAAAACTTCATATTTTTTTCCCTGCAGTAATCATGGATTTTCCTGTAAGGAACATTTTTTGTGATCATGTCGCAGATAATTTCATCTACAGTAAGAAGCTCAAATATAGCTGTTCTCCCTGAATATTTTGTGCCGGAACAATGAATACATCCGGCGGAACTATAAAAATTACCATCATATTTCATATTTTTCACTGTATCTTTATCAGGTTTTATTTCTATCTTACAGTGAGGGCAGAGTTTCCTTACAAGCCTCTGATAAAGAACTGCAGTAATGGCGGAAGATACAAGACCGCTCTTTATATCCATTTCTATCAGCCTGGGAAATACGCCGATAGAATCTCTGGAATGAACGGTAGTAAATATTAAATGACCTGTAAGGGCAGTTCTCATAGCCATATGTGCCGTTTCCGGATCCCTTATTTCTCCTACCATTATAATATCAGGATCGAGCCTGAGAAGCGATCTTAAGCCTTCTGAAAAGGTCATACCTGCAGCAGGATTGATACGGGTCTGCTGGAATTCTTCTATAATATATTCAACAGGATCTTCCAGTGTGGCAATATTTACCTTTCCTCCCTGAACATTATAATTATGAATAAGAGAGGCAAAAATTGTAGTACTTTTCCCGCTCCCGGCAGGCCCTGTAAGAACAATACATCCCTGAGGATTTATTATTAATTTCTTATAATCTTCCAGCATTTCCTGAGAAAATCCCAGTTCTTCAAGTAACAGGGGATTCTTATCCGTATTTAAGATACGCATAACGGCTTTCTCACCGAAGAGTGTCGGTATAGTGGCACATCTTACATCAAGGTTTAAAGAATTCTCATCAAAGTGAAAACTTCCGTCCAGAGGCACTGATTTTTTATAGGAAGGTAAACCGGCACGGTTTTTCAATGTGGCAAGTATTCGTTCAAAATCTTCTGACTTAATAGAAGATAGTTCCTGAAGGAGTCCGTCAATACGATACTGAACAAGAGCACTTTCTTTTCCGGGAGTAATGTGGATATCACTGGAATCCAGTTTTACTGCCTGTGTTATAAGATAGGATATGACAGACCGTCCGTCAAAATCTTCTCCGAGATGTTGAAGTATTTTTTTGCTCTCTTTTCTGGCATATTCCAGAGTAATTATTTTACCGGAAGAAGCACTGTGGATTTCTACAAGAGAGCCCAGAGAAAGTCTGAGATTTTCCACGGCTTTTTCATCAAGACCTCCGAATTTAACACTTGAACCATCATTACTCTCAATCTCCAGACAGTAAGAAAAAATCTTCCTGGAAGCACTTATTTTCGTAATATGAGACATGTTTATCTCTGTCTTTTTTTCACCCGATACATTTTTCCTGATCAATATAAGATTTTTCCCGTCTTTTTCTATTCTTTCCATATTCAAGAAATTTCTGTTTTCATAAATGAGAGTGGACATCAATATATGGCTCCTGTTATGGCGTAGAATGGTTTAAAAACAGATATTATAAAAAAACCCACGATTATACCGGCAGTTATAATAAAGAAAGGCTCTGAAAACTTCATCATACCTGAATATAATATCTTCATTTCATCTTCATAATAATCTGCGCCGTCAAACAAAGCTGAAGGAAGGGTATCTGTTTTTTCTCCATGTCTTATCATAAATAAAAAGGTATTATCAAAAAATGTTACCCCTTCCAGAGCATCTCCGAGACTTTTACCATGACTTACCTTTTCTGAAGCTTTCATTAAAATATTCTTTACCTGTGATGATTCTGATGTTTTTGCCGCCAGTTCAAGAGATTTATCCAGAGTAATCCCCTGTTTGAGCATGAAACCGAGAGCACGGGACAGGCGGACTATATAGGCTTTACGGAAAATCTCTCCTATGAAAGGGAGTTTTATAAAAATATTAGTTCCTGCAGTGGATCTACTGAAAATTATTGCATCAAGAAAACAAACTGCAAGCAACATAACTATAAGAAAAGCAGGACTGTAAAGTATTTTTCCGATATTTATAAACACACGTGACATTCCGTCAAGTTCCTGTGCTGTAAGAACTGAGAAATTAACATACTGATTAAAAAGTATATCGGAAAAAACATAATAGATAAAGAATAAAAAGATAAAAGCAAAATTAATAATAATACATGGATAAAAGGCTGCAGATTTAACCTGACTTCTTGTCAATTCGACTGTTTCCAGATATTTTGACAGGTCGTAAAGAACGGCAGAGAGGCTATCAGTCTTTTCCGCCGCTTCAACCATGTTCACATAATCAGGGGGAAAAACCTTTGACTCTTCCTTCATTGCTTCAGAAAGAGAAGCCCCCTTTTCCATGTTTACTTTAAGACCTTCTACGCCATCTCTGAACGATTTATCGGAAATATTCTTCCTGATTTTATCAAAGGCTTCAGTAAGATTTGCTCCCATTTTCGTAAGATAATAGAGATTTTTAGTAAAAGATATGAGTTCTCTTGTTTTATCCATATATATTACTCCTGTTAACAGGTATCATAATGCGTAACGCGTGACGGGACACCTGCAGAATTTATTTTCTAAAATATTTACTTAAAAATCCCATTGCCCATTTCAACTACAAGATAAACAATGGGTGAGAACATGCCTGTTATAGCCCAGCCTATAAACAGGCCAATTAAAAGAGTCAATAAGACCTCTAATATTTTAAATAAATTTTTTATTTTTACTGCATAATCATGTTCATAATATTCTGCCATTTCATTAAAAACGTCGGGAAGATTTTCTGTTTTTTCTCCCAGAGAAACCATAAAAAGGAATGTATCGTCAAAAATACCTGTTTTATCCAGTGTATTTCTCAATGAAGGTTCTAATATGACAGAAGAAAGCTTATATGAATAAAAATAAAGCCCCATGGCGTCTGCCACAGTTTTAATGGCTTTATCCAGAGGCATAAAGTTCTTTAAAAGACCGCTCATAACACGACAGAATATTATATATTCATGATTTCTGATAAGACTTGAAAAAAACGGGATCTTCGTATATATGCGATCATGCCTGTTTCTAATAAGGCCGCATCTGTGAAATAAAATCAGAAGAATAACACCGAATATAATCAGATTAACCGGCAGTGCAGTGACCGGATTCCTCCATAATTTAGTAACATATATTAACATTTTTGTATAGACAGGGAGAGTCACATCCATACCTTCAAATAAATCTACAAAAGTAGGCATTATATAAGTTATATTGAATAATACTACTGAGAAAGCTATAAATATAAGTACCAGAGTATAACTGATTGTATGGGCATAATGGGAAATATATTCTTTCTGTGATTTCAAATATCCGTCCAGTACTTCCACTGAAGCTATAAGATTACCCTGTCTTTCTCCTGTTTCAATCATGTTTATATAAAAGTACGGTATAAAAAATTTCTCTTTTTTTAATGATGCAGAAAAAGAATTACCTCTTTGAAGTTCCCGTAAAACCCTTCTTAAAGGCCTCTGAAGAGGGGAAAACTTAAGAGTAATCGAAGGGCCAAATCCCTCGCCGAGTATAAGGGAAACAGCATGGGACAGAGGCAGATTCATTCTGAGCATCTGAAGAAGTTTGTTATTAAATAAATAGAGATCCGTATACAGTCCCCTGCCGCGAAGAATTCCCCAGCTGTCATACCACAGGGAATCCCAGGTAAAACATAAGATAAAATCAAACAATTTCACAGGTGCTGCAGGAGCGTTTCCTCCTGCGGCTACAAAGGATTTCTTTATAAATTTTGCAAGATAATAGGCACCTACAATTATGGTTGTGCCTGTGATTATAAAAAGAATAAGTGTCATAAAAAAACTCACTTTATCTGGCCGGAATATCTGACGCCCTCGAAATATCCGGTACATATTACCTTCACAGGAGAGCCCTGAAAATAATAATATTCCAGAGTAAAATATCCGTCTTTAATCAATGACGGAGATTTATAGGTATGTCTTTTAAAGGTACCTTCTTCATCTACTTTCAGATTTCTTCCGGGAAGTTTGTATCCTGTAGTAACTGCATACACATGCCCCATTTCCATAAGATCTACTGCAGTCTGTTTTCTCTTTTCATAATTAACCCTGTGAAAGATATGGCCGAAAAGTCCGTAGAAAGCAAACTCAATAAACAATATAAAAACTGCAAAATGAAGTACTACTATCAATAATGATATAGCTTTTTGATTTCCTTTATTCCTCATAGTTCAATATCCCTTATAACCTTAAAATATTTATCGGAGCCTATTACAGTTTTATATCTATACTCTACATTCATGGAAATACTATTCTCATCAAAAACCCACAGTGCATCATTTACATGATATCCGGTAAGTTTTACATCTTTACTGCCATTCTTTAAATAAATGGCTTCATCTTTAAATAAATAAGTTTTTTCTCTACCGGAAACCTTTATTTTTATACCGTGATAATCGGAATTTACGGAAAATTTTCCCCCTCTTGCAAGATCACTTTCTATCATTAATTTTATATTTACCACATCTGTTTTCATACCTGTTTCCTGATGAACTTTGATAAACTGTCTGTAGGAATAAACACCGAGAAGATAGAAAGGCCACAGAGTCAGGACCAGTAAAGAGAGAACTATAGTAATTTCAATAAGTGTAAAAGCAGATTCTTTTTTCATCATCTTTTCACCAGTAAAAGAGCAGTTTCAATATTTTTCAGGCTCTTATAATCTTCCAGAATTTTTATCATTTTAAATCGGGCCGGTTCATTGGCAGGTGTAAGATCATCATATAAAAATTCTCCTGTGCATATATTTCTGACCATACTGCCGGTATAGGTTACACTTACCACTTTACCTGCATATTTTTTATCTATTATAACTTCTTTTGCTCCTTCTTTAATTCTATAAAACTTTGAAGATATAAGTGTAAAATTATTTCCTTCCAGAAGTTCCATTTTTGTTATTACATTGACAGGATTATTTAAGAGTCTTATTTCATAAGGTTCTTTTAAAGGAACAGTAGCAGCTTCTCCCCTGTCAGGCAAAAGAAAACTGTATTTCACAAAAACTTTTTTACCTCTATAATGGTTGTCACTTATTGTAACGATGCCGTTTTTTTCATCTACCTTAAAGGATTTATTATCCAGTGCAATGTTATAAATACCTTCTCCGTCTTTCTCAGTAAACAGTGTCACGCTGCCGGGGACTATATCCATACTGGAGAGTTTAACTCTACCGTCTGTTTCTACAGGAAGAATCTCAGGAGGAAGACTGTCAAAAGGGAGGCTGGAGAGAATTTTTTTCTGAAGTTTCATCTGTCGGACGGCATTACTGTAGTTATTTTCTTTTGCAAGCCACTGATAATACCTGTGAGTGCCTGTGCCTATGACTATAATTATTGCAAGAACAGCAATAAAAATCATAAGTTCAATCAGAGTAAAGCCGGATTTTTTAAATAACGTTTTCATCTTTCTTCTCTCAAACATTTGCTATACATCTTACTGAGGTAAGCATAAATAATAGATATGTACGCTCGTGACGCGTAACGCGTAACGCGTGACGGGAGGTTTATTAAATGATTAAATGCTTATACTCAGGTTAGGGGTTGTCAAGAAATAACCCAATCATATTTACGTCTATATCGTGACGCGT
>CAYSLJ010000206.1:0-10487 GCA_964431735.1 uncultured Synergistia bacterium
CCTCCAGAGCCCGGCCAGGGACAGGAGCGTGTTCCATATTTTTGGGTACCAATTTGCCTGTTGCGGTATTCAGGAACTGTAAAAAAATAACTCCGTCAAATTATTGGAACGGCTATTATTATCGGGTGACGCATAATGCGTCACGATTCTCATATAAAGTTTTTCTGGCTGTCTATAATAAGAGTAACAGGCCCCTGGTTATATATCTTTACAAGCATGGAAGCCTGAAATACTCCTTCTGCTACTGCAAGTCCTTTTCCCTTAAGGGTTTCTACAAAATCTTTATATAATTTCACTGCAAGTTCAGGAGGTGCTGCATCGGAATAGCCGGGACGCTTTCCTTTACGGCAGTCGCCATAAAGGGTAAACTGTGAAACTACAAGAGCTTCTCCTGAGACATCCAGAACGGAGAGATTCATTTTATCTTCTTCATCGGGAAAAATTCTTAAACCGGCAATTTTTTCAACCATCCATTCAACATCTTTAACAGAATCGTTTTTCCCGACACCGAGAAGGACCATAATCCCCTTCCCTATTTTACCTGTCCTTATTTCAGTTCCATTTTCTTCAACAAGCACTTCTGCTTCTTTTACTCTCTGCACTATAGCTCTCATAAAAGTTTATTTCCTTTAAAATCGTAATTTGTAATATAGTCGTGATGCGTGATGCGTGATGTGTGATAATATAATCGTAACGCGTAACGCGTGACGCGTGATGCGTGATCCGTGATGCGTAGTAACAGATAGGTTTTACTGGTCACTGCTCACTGCTCACTGCTCACTGTAATTAATTTTTCTCCTGAACAATCCTCTTAACAAGTATTATACCTTTTATACTTTTTATTTTTTTTATAAAACCATTAAGTTGCTGTATATCCTTTACCTCTACAACCATTTTAACTACTGCTTCTCCTGCTCCTTCACAATAAGCACTTATAGATCTGGAATTTATCATTTCTTCTTTAAGCACTGCAGTTACATCATTTAGAAGTCCCGGTCTGTCCCATCCGTTGATAAGTAACTGGACAGGATAAACATTTTTCTTTTTCTTTACCGACCAGTTAACCTCTATGAGGCGATCGGAGTGATTGGAAAAAAACTTTAAATTATGACAGTTTTTTCTGTGGACACTTACACCTCTGCCCTGGGTAATATAACCTATTATATCCTCGCCTGGGAGGGGGTTACAGCATCTGGCAACTCTTATTACAAGATTCTTTATATCTTTGACCTGAATAAAATTTTCACCGTCATAGGAAAGATCAATTTTTTCCTTCTGTTCCGTACTATCTTTCCCTGTCTGTTCAGATTTTTTTTCTTCCGTTTTTCCTGTAATATTATCAAGTTCTTCTTTTAAAATCTTATTTATCTGGATTACCGGTATATCACCATAGCCGATGGCAGCAAGAAATTCTTCTTCAGAACTGTAAAAAGGATATCTCTTCATAACCCTTTCGAAGAGATCTTTTTTAGAAAATCCTCTAAAAATTCTTCTTAATTTTCTTATTTCTCTGTCCGTTATATCCTTGCCTCTTAAAATATTTTCTTCTTTTCTTTCTTTTTTAAACCAGTTTCTGATTTTATTTTTTGCACTGTTTGTAGTGCATATACTCATCCAGTCTCTGCTTGGGCCGCCGCTCACATTGGATGTTATTATTTCGACAATGTCTCCGTTCTTAAGCCTGTAATTAAGGGGAATTATTTTATTATTAACCTTGGCACCGACACATTTATTGCCTACTTCCGTATGGATTCTATAGGCGAAATCGATAGGTGTAGAATCTGCCGGCAGATCCAGGAGATCTCCTCCGGGGGTAAAAACAAAAACCTGATTGTTCAAAAAATCCATTTTAAGAGATTGAATGAATTCTTTTGCATCCTTTAAATCGGCCTGCCAGTCTATAAGCTGCTGTATAAAAGGTGTTATCTGTTTTTGAAATTTCCTGTCCTGTTTCCATCCCTCTTTATACTGCCAGTGAGCGGCAATACCGAATTCTCCTATTCTGTGCATCTGCCATGTTCTTATCTGAACTTCCATAAGCTCGCCGGAAGGGCCGAATACTGTTGTGTGTAAAGACTGATATCCATTGGCTTTAGGAGTGGCTATATAGTCTTTAATCCTGTCAGGAAGAGGCACCCATATACTGTGAACTATTCCGAGAACTCCATAACAGTTGCTCACAGTAGGAACAACAACCCTGAGAGCCGTATAATCGTAAATCTCATCAAGTCCCTTTTTCTTATTCAACATTTTCTGATATATACCGTAATAATGTTTGAACCTTGTTTCAATAGTAGCTTTTATCTCGTTATGCATCAATTCTTTATTTAAAAGATCTGTTGCTTCTTTAAATATCTTACTGCTTCTTGCACGTTTTTCGTCTATTTCCTTTACAAGGGAAGAATAAATTTCCGGTTGAAGATATTTAAAAGACAGATCTTCAAGTTCTTTTTTTATATGCCATATACCGAGTCTATTGGCCATAGGAGCGAAAATTTCTATAGTTTCCATAGATATGGATCTCTGTTTGTTCAGAGCAAGAGAAGAAAGGGTTCTCATGTTATGAAGTCTGTCTGCCAGTTTTATAAAAATAACCCTTAAATCCTTGGCCATAGCCAGGAATATTTTACGTAAATTTTCCGCCTGTCTTTCTTCTTTTGTCAGTCCCTTTAATGAGGTACTGTCACTAATTTTTGTAAGTTTCGTAACACCATCGACAAGATTTACAACTTCTTCACCGAATATGGAAAGCATTTCATCATAGGTTATATGGGTATCTTCCAGAACATCATGAAGGAAAGCAGCAACAATAGAAGGTTCATCCAATTTTAAATCTTCTGCCAGGATACAGGCCACTCCCAGAGGGTGTAAAATATAAGGTTCTCCAGACGCACGGTTCTGACCTTCATGGGCAGATACTGCAAAGTGGAAAGCTTTTTCTATAAATTCCAGATTGGCATCAGGTTTATAAAGTTTAACTTTATGCATTAATTCTTCAAGGCTATGTTGGATATAATCTGAAGAAGAATACTCAGGATAAGAAACTGTTTGTTCCATAAAATAACTCCACTAAAACGTGACGCGTAACGGGTAACGCGTAACGCGTAAAATAATACTGTCTGTATAACTCAGTAAGCAATGAATAGGAATAATCTGTCAATTCACCACTCAAGTTTACATTATGTATAATCCGCTTCAACACTAACGCGTCACGCGTGACGCGTCACGTCATAATTATAATTTATATGACCATTTTTGTCCATATAAAAAATTAATCTTTATGTCCATTGCATTTACATGACTCTTGTGATATAATAGCACGAAGTATGGAATTGAAAGTGTTTCTATTATATAAAGCACTGAATTTAGGAGGTGAAAGTAGCGGTACAAAGGCTACTTGTAGATATGATTATTTTAAATCTACAGTTATTTGCTCATAAAAAAGGACTTGGAAGCACACGTAACGGCAGAGACAGCGAATCCAAACGTCTTGGTATAAAGAAATTTGGCGGTCAGCATGTAAAACCGGGAGAAATCATTATACGTCAGCGTGGAAGTGAATTCAAGCCTGGCAGCCATGTTATGATGGGCAAAGATTATACTATATTTTCTGTTGTAGAAGGACATGTTTCCTTTGAAAAAAGAGGAAAGAATAAAAAGCTTATAAACGTTCAACCTGTTGCAGTATAAAATTCCAGCAGTTTGTAAAAATAAGAGCCGAAAGTTGTGATTTTACATAGTACTTTCGGTTTTTACTTTATATAGGGAAGGAAAATTTTGTGTTTATTGATGAAGCAACCATTTATGTCAGAGGCGGAGACGGCGGATGCGGGCTCGTATCATTTCATAAGGAAAAATATATAGCTTACGGAGGACCGAGCGGAGGTGACGGAGGAAGAGGAGGGAATGTATATCTTATTGCAGATACAAACCTGAATACACTCCTTTCATTCAAGTATAAATCCCATTTTCATGGTGACAATGGGAAACCGGGACAGAAAAAAAATAAAACAGGGAAAAGTGCCGAAGATTTATATATAAAAGTGCCTCCCGGAACAGTCATAAAAGATCCTGACACAGATGAAATATTATGTGACCTTACCGATACACACCACAGATTGCTCCTGGCCCGGGGAGGCAGGGGCGGCAGAGGTAATGCCCGTTTCCCTACATCTACCAACCAGGCACCCAGAAGAGCTGAAAAAGGAGAACTGGGAGAAGAAAGAACTCTCAAACTGGAATTGAAACTCCTGGCAGATGTAGCTATTATAGGATATCCCAATGTCGGTAAATCTACCTTTATATCCAGAGTTTCAGCAGCAAAACCTAAAATCGCTGATTACCCCTTTACGACTCTTGTCCCAAATCTGGGAGTAGTAAAATTAACTGACGATAAAACAGCAGTATTTGCTGATATTCCGGGACTTATAGAAGGGGCTCATAAAGGCACAGGCCTTGGATATCAATTCCTGAGACATATAGAGAGAACCAAAATTCTTATCCATGTACTGTCACTTACAGATATAAAAGAAGATAAACCTCTTGAAAATTATTATTTGATCAACAGGGAATTATATCTTTATAATTCCATGCTTTCAGAATTACCTCAGATAGTGGCAGGAAATAAAATAGATTTACCGGATGGAAGGGAAATAAAAGACAGAGTTGAAGAGGAATGTAAAGAAATAGGAGTAAAATTTTATCCCATATCTGCTGTTACAGGTGAAGGTATAAGAGAACTGTTAAAAGAAATAACAGAAATACTGAATATAGATAGAAAAAAAGATGAAATCCATGAAATGAGAGATATTTCTCTTCCCCGGAAGCCTCTCAGAGAATTATCTATTGAAATAAAAGACGGAATATATATAATAACAGGAAATATGATAGAAAAGAAAGTTTCGATGACCTATCTCGACAATGAAGAATGTTTGAGACATTTACAGAAGCATCTCTATCGCAGCGGTATTATAGAAGCACTGGAGAAAAAAGGGATAAAAGACGGAGATACTGTTGTTATTGCAGATTATGAATTTACCTATTCTAAAGATACATATGGAACAGGTAATGGGGATTGAATAAAAAAATGACAGGTGATTTATAAGAAAATAACTCTGGTAAATTATGGTTATTGTCCTCGCGTCACGCGTCACGCGTTACGCGTCACGATTATAAATAAGGAAGAAAAAAATTATGGATGGCAATGAAATACTATTAAACAACAGATATCGTATGATGGATATACTTCGTATTGATGGGACAGGAGACAGGTATGCCAAATATACTATTGCCGATACTCACGATAACGATAAAACAATGGTAGCGAAAGAAATGATTATTACAGCTTCATCCCGCCAGGAAAAAGAAGAAATAATAGAACGTTTTATGACTCAGGGCCAGAGATTTATGCAATTAAACCACCCGTGTCTCTGCAAGGTTACTGATTGTTTTGCTGAAAAAGGGTGCCTATATCTTATAATGGAATTTATTGTAGGAGAATATTTAGATGAAATATTACAGACCTATCTGCTTAAAACAAAGATGCCTTTCAGCGAGAAACAGGTTATAGAGGTAAGTTTCCGCATATGTGAAGCAATGGAATATCTTCACAGCAATGATATTTTATGCGGAACCCTTCAGCCAACCAATATAATGTTCTCAAGAGATACAGGCCGTCTGGTTTTAATTGATTTCGGTATTTCCCGTATACTGATTCCTGAACCGGAGAAAGCGCCTATATATATACAGGGGTATTCTCCTCCGGAACAGTATGAAGGGATAATAGAACCAAGATCGGATATATATGGCCTGGGGGTAATCATGCATTACCTGCTGAGCGGAATAGATCCGGCACTGTACAATGTTCAATTCAGTTATCCCCCCTTATCAGGACTGAGAACAGATCTTTCAAAAGAAATAGAGGCAGTTGTAAACAAAGCACTTCAAAAAGATCTGGCAAACAGGTTCGGTTCTGCTACGGAAATGAAAGGCGCTCTCGGTGTTGTTTATCAAAGACTGGCCAAAACCTTTGTAAAAAAAGCAAGCTGGACTATGCTCGGAGGGAATCCTGAAAGAACCGGTGCCCAGGGAGAACCTCTCAAGGGTGTACCCCGTTTCAGATGGAAATATAAAGCCGGTAGAGGAGCCATTTCCAGTCCTGCCATCGTTAATAATATGGCCTATGTATCTGCCTATGATAATTACATATATGCTCTCAATATGAATGACGGCACATGTCTCTGGGAATATAAAGTCAGAGGTCAACTTGCTTCATCACCCATTATATATGAAGGCACTCTTTATGCAGGATGTATGGACTGCAATCTCTATTCTATCGATATAAATGCCATATGCCTCAAATGGAAATACAAAACAGACGGACTGATAACCTGCACTCCTGCTCTGTCGGGAGAAGTTGTTTATACAGGTTCTTATGATTCTTATTTTTATGCCATAGATGTAAATGGCGGAAGACTCATATGGAAATTCAACGCAGGAGGAACTATTATGTCCTCACCTGTTGTATGGGAAAATGTCGTATATTTCGGTTCCCTTGACAGTCATGTTTATGCTCTTTCCACGGAAAACGGAGAATTAAAATGGAAATTTAAAACAGGATACAGTATATCATCGTCTCCAAGTATTTATCAGGGTAAAATTTTTATAGGCTCCTATGACGGCCACCTTTATTGTATTGATAGTAATAGCGGAGAGCCAGTATGGGTTCTGAATACTTCCTCAACTATAACTTCTACTCCTGTCGTATCTGAAGGTACAGTTTATATAGGTACTCACAGCGGACATATGATTGCTATAGATACGGGAACAGGCAAACCTGTATGGAATTATAAAGTTAATGATCCGTTTCAAACGCCCCCTGCCGTATCAGGAGGTATTCTTTATTTTTATGCTGAAAAAACAAAGCTCTTTATTTTAAACGGAAAAACAGGAGAGGTAATATCCTGTATTGACAGCGGCATAAACTTCTCTTCATCACCTGTTATTTCTGATGGATTTTTAATTATAGGAACATCTGACGGATATATATATGCTTTAAAATAGGCAGTCAGTTTTCATCAGTCAGCTTTCAGCATCCAATCTGTCAAATTTAGAATCTTAAAATTTTATTTAAAATTCAAAGGAAAGTAAGCTATTGAACTAGAAATTTTAAAAGGATAATAATCTATACTTTTGCACTTTTCCATAATTTCCTTGTTTTTACTAACTTTATAGTTAGACAGGTCTCAGGTTTAGTCTTATTGACCCAACACCTGACACCTGAAAATTAAATGGATTATTTTTTTACAGTTTTTAAAATCTGCAAAAGTATAGTAATAATAAATATTTAAGGAGAAATAGATAGAAAATGAGTTCTGATTTTTCAAGCAAAAATATAACCGGTGAAGATATAGATTCCATCTATTCATTGATTAAAGAAAAGGGCCCTGTTTTTTTTGATTATCTGGTTAATTATGTCTTTAAAAAAAGAGACGAAGAAATCAACTTGAGATTGATAGAACAGCAACTGCAGGGGAAACTTGAAAGTGATAAAAGGTTTACAGGCTGCAGTGATTATTACTGGTGTCTATCCGAATTAGTTCCCGATAAAGAACTGGTTTCCGATAAAGAACTGGACAGAGTTGAATTTTTTATTACCAGTTCAAAAACTTCTGTTACCATTGACAATATAGCAGGGTATCTTAAAAAAAGTGACGATAAACTTTTTATAGACTGTCTCGCATACAAACTCCATCAGGATGAAAGATTTTTGCTTGTAGATACAGATCTGTGGAAGCTAAGAAAAGAAATCAACAAAAAAATTTTCAGAAAGCCCCAGGAGATGGCTGAACCTGCTCCTCCGACAGAACCAGCTTCTATAGTTGAACTGGCTCTTGTTATGGATAATATTCTTCGTGATGTTGAAGAAGTAAATGAAATGAAAGAAAATCAGAAACTTCAGGTATGTAAACCTGCCCCTGTTCGTTACTCCTTATTTGATACGGATATAAGCGGAGGTTGCATGAAAATACTGCCATGTATGAGGCATTATTTTCCGGACCATCCCATGATAATTGAAATAAAAGTCTGCGGAAGGCTTAAAGAATATACTGCCTATATAAATAACAGAACAGGCTATCTGAGAGGCCTTGAAGAATGGTTCAAGGAAATGTCCCTCTTCAAGGAAGATGTTATACTTATTATACCTCTGGATCAGACAAATAAGGTTTACAGATTCTTTACACGTAATGAAAAGAATCCCTATCCGAATGAAAGCTGGAGAGTAAAACAATTTCAAAATTTAAAGAACTTTTATCAAAAATCTCCTCTATCTCTTACAAATCTGGTTCTGCAGGTAGCAAGAGCTTTTCAGGATGTATCGGTTCATTTTGACAGTATTTATGATGAAATCAATGCCATATGCCCTGTAAGCAGAGAACTTGTATCTATTATTCTGGAAAAGCTGCCATTCTGCCAGCCAGGCAATAAAGATTTCTGGGCTTTTGATGATAATAAATTTAATAAATTTCTAATTTTAGGATTTATCAATCTGACAAAAGAACTGTCTTCTGATGCAAAAAACAAAGTATCTCTTGACACGGCATCTCTGGATGGAAATGAAAAAACACTGAAAAAGAATCTTAAAATAAAAGAAGAAAAAATAAAGGATCTGGAAGCACTGGTAGATGCAAAAGACAAACTGCTGGAAATGAAAAAGCATGAAGCAGAAGACGCTCTGGCAAAGATGACTGCTTTTGAAAAACTGGCAGAAATAAGGGTTCAACAGATAAATACCCTTACCAATAATGTAGAAGAACTTGAAAGTAAATTAAAAGAAACAAAACAGGAAATGGAAGATACTAAAAAATCTTCTATGGAAGGAACATCCATTGAAATCAAACAATTAAAGAAAAAGCTTCTTTCTATGCAGGAACTGTTCCTGAACAAAAAGAAGCTCTTTATTCAGCTGGAAAAAGAAAAGAAAGAACTGGAAAAAGCGCTACTGGAAATGGATAAAATTACCTCTGGCCTGGAAAAAGAAAAAATGAATCTTTTAAAACAGATAGAAACAATAAAAAAAGAAACAGAAGAAGAAAAAAAGAAATCAGGCCTGGATGAAGGAAGACTGAATGAACAGCAAAGTAAAATAGAAGAATTTAATAAAACCCTGGAAAAACAGAATATAATTATAGAAGAATATAATAAGAAACAGGAAGAACAGGAAAAATCTCTCGAAGAATATAGAAAAAAACTGGAAGAACAGGAAAAATCTCTCGAAGAATATAGAAAAAAACTGGAAGAACAGGAAAAATCTCTCGAAGAAAAGAAGAAAGAACTGGAGGCTCAGTTACAAAAAATCAGTGAACAGGAAGATAGAATAAACCTTCAGGAACAGAGAATAATAGAGCAGGATGACGAAATCGAGGCCAAAAGCCAGGAAATAGAACAATTAAAAACAGAAAGACCATCTACTCCGGAACAGGAAAGACCTGATGAAACAACTGGCACACAGAGAGAATATGAATTAAAAATCCAGGAAAAAGAACTTCAAATTCAGGAAATAGAAAATAAATTTGAAAAACTTGAAAAGATAAAACTTGAACTTGAAGATACATGTAGAAATCAAAAAAATGAAATAGCAAAAATATCTGCTCTTATTGAAGAAAAAGATTCTGAAATAAAAGATTTGCAGAAACAGGCAGAAACAGACAAAACATCTGCAGGTGCGGAAAATGAAGAAAACATAAATGAGCTAAAGGAAAGGCTGGAAATTCTTGAACAGGAACTGGAAAGTAAAACCAATTTATATAACACAAATTTAAATATGCAATTCAAATTAAATAAAGATATTTATAAATTACAGAAAAAAGTAGATTATTTCAAAGATGTAATAACATTTATTGCCGAATCTATGGCAATTCTTCCGGATAAAACGAGCCTTAACCTTGCACGTATTGAAGAATTACTGACAGTCATGAAGGGCGAAGAAATGGAAGAAGAACTATCAGTAATAAATACATTAAAAGCTCTTGAAGAAACGGCAGAAAGACTGGATAATATAAGCAATACCGTGACGGAAATGAGTCATACAACGAAAGAATTGGAAGAATTAAAAGAATCCTGCAATAATTATAAGGAAGAGCTGGATATTGCGATGGGATTTAAAGAACAATTTGAAATAGCATCGGAACAGATAAATAAATTGAACAGTGAAGTAGAAAAATTACACAAAGAACTCAACAGTCTGGGAAATTATAACAATCAGTTAAAAGAAGAAATTCAGGCTATTGGTAAAACATTCATGGGCAGCAGGGTAATAACAAAAAGGTTGAAAGCTTTGCTGAGTGAAGATGTCAGTTATCAGCGATAAATAGTGAGTAGTGAGTATATGTGTCCCATATATTCACCACTCACTGAAAGAAATTTTCTATGCGATTGCGTTTAAAAATGACAGGTGATTTTACATACAAGGGAAAAAGAAATTTGTT
>CAYSLJ010000207.1:0-10462 GCA_964431735.1 uncultured Synergistia bacterium
TCCTGTCTTTTTTATAAAGGTGTAAAGTGTTATATATAAATGTTCTGGTTATTTTATTATCT
Organism: uncultured Synergistia bacterium; assembly: GCA_964431735.1. GTDB lineage: Bacteria > Vulcanimicrobiota > SpSt-956 > SpSt-956 > JAKJGF01 > CALARM01. The sequence goes on from CAYSLJ010000207.1 coordinate 63, forward strand.
TCCAGATAAGTGAGAAGTTTTTCCGCAAAACTGTAAACTTCATTTATTCTATACCATGAAACATTACAGGTAAAAATATTAAGGCTGTTTTTACCTGTCTCTTTTTTTGCATCCTCAAGAGCATCTGCGGCATGTTCTGCAGCTCTTTTTATCGGATATGTCCCTTTACAGAGGTAAATTCCGCCCGATGCATGAAGCTCCGGATTTTTTCCCGTATAACAATAAAACTCATCATTGATCCTTTTTGCCGCGTCTAAAATCTCATTCCATGCCCCTGCAATAAAGAGATCATCTCCTCCTGAATAGGTAATATAGAGATTTTCAAAATCTTCACAGATTTTATTCAGATAACCGGAAAAGAACATATCCAGTGAAAAACTCATGGAAGCTATTCTGGATATGGATTTTCTGGATTGAGATACATCATCCGGCCTGTCCTCACCGAGACCGAGAGTAAAGAGCATGCCAAGATTATCCACGTCCATTCTGAGAACTCCCAGAAAATTTGCTCCTTCCGAAGATTCTGACAGTTCATCAAAGGTTTTAATGGTATCATATTCTGTCAGGGGAACATGATTTCCTGAAAAGATAAAACCTGCCCTGTGAACATTGTCCGGTTTTTCAAGAAAATCCGTATTGTTTATGGAATATCGTGTTACAAGTTTACCTTCAGGTTTAAAATCCCAGTAACTGTAGAAATCTTCAAATTTTATAATAGAATTAACCGGTTCAGTGGAATTGAGCTTGTAAATATATTTATATTTTGGAAGTTTTTCTCCCAGTTCTTTATGATCTTCACAGAGGGAACATATATATGAATTTTCCTCGTAATCCTTACCACATACAGGGCAGACATGTTTTTTTAACGGAAAAATTAAATCTTCTTCTGTAATCTGCCTGAAAAATTTCTCTTTCTTTTTCCTGTCCAGAACTTTTCCCATTTCCTTCAGAACAGAGGAAAAATCTTTCAGTTTATCTGAGGAAAATTCCACACTTCCCAGTATGAATCCAAGATCTCCCTGATAGTTCTTAAACAGAAAAGAATTTATTTTATCTTCTATTTCTTCTATGTTCCTTTTATTCTCTTCCGTAGAAGGTGCCAGTATGGCAAAATGCCCTCCGCCACCCCACAGCTTATTTACCACAGTAAGATTTAATGCATTAAGGCAGTAATCTCCAAACGTTTCATTCATGAGAGAGAGATAAAAAGATCTTCCTCTCAGTCTCTTTGCCGTATCTTTCATACCGTCCTGCGGGGAATTTATCTGATAGATAAAATCCTGAATGCCGGAAATATCACCTTCTAAAAGAATAAATTCTTCTTTCCCTTCCGTATCATAAAGACATGTGGCGATGGCTGCAGTTGTTTTCAGATGATGAAAAAGAGGTATGTCGGGGATACTTACATAGACTGCTCCCGGAATGGACCAGGTATATTTCTCCATTATATAATATAAAGTAAAGAAATAATCGCTGAAATTATCCTTTTTTATAATTTTCTCCGTATCTTCCGTAAATTTATTCCAGAGATTATTATAACTGCTGCTGTCTATAATATTTTTATTGGTATCCACAGGAAATATTTTATCTTTTTCCAGAGAGAGCTTTTGAAGTTTATGAGAATATTTACTTCCTTTCCCTCTGTCTTTAAGGGATATGTTCTCAAGTAAACAGTAGAGAGGTGTTGTGTAAGGGTCTCCTTTTTCTTCCGCTTTTGTCCTGTCCATACCTGCAGACAGGCAGTCTGCACGGTGTACATATGTTTCCGTAACCTTCGTCGGCTTATGGTGTTTTAAAATACAGTTAATTAAATTATCATCTCTGAAGACCGGAGGAATATATTCCTCTACAAAGGAAGCTCCCCATTTTCCATGAGCACCTCCGTATCCGTAAACATCTTCTTCAACATCTTTATATTTTAAAGGACCCTGTCTGGTTCTCTGATAAAATTTTCCGATATCATGGAGAAAAGCTCCAAGAATTAAGGAATCTCTCTCATTCAATAAAACCTTCCCCTTTCTTAAAGGAAATAACTAATCATAGTTTAGAGCGTGACGCGTGACGCGTAACGCGTGACGCGAGGATACTGATTGTTCTGACAATCTGCGGGAGGTGTTTTTCTTGAAATCATCTCTTATATTCCCGAAATCTTACATGTTTAAACACATGCCTGTTCACGATACGGCCGTCTTCTTCTGTCAGTTCATATTCCCTTCTGGTTGTAGAATAAACAGGTGTAATTCCATGGCTGAGACACCAGTCTGCAATGGCAAAGGTCATGCCGAATTCACCCTGAATAAGAGCAATATCACCTTTTGTCCCGTGATTTTTTATCCATTCAATAAATAACCGGACTGTGTCATTTATTTCACCTTCAGGAGGAACCTGGGACCAGAGGGATTGTAGATCATACGGAAGAGGCAGAAATTCTTTTGCGGAAAGATTGTTTTCCGCTTCATATTCCTGTTCGGGAGTAAGACTGTGGGAAAATAGTAAGAGCATCTTTTTCATCTTTATACCTTCCCTGTTCTGTTAATTTCCTATGATTTTTATACGTAATTCTTCATCTTTTAATTAAAAACCTGCAAGATGATAAAATTTATCAAAATTATATACTATAGCTGTGACATAAGATGTCACATCTGAAAATATTTTTGTTGTGAAAAATCCTTATTGTTTTTCTATAAAATCTGTTGTATACTAAATTTATGGAGGTGTAATCCATAAATTTATATTAATTTATGGAGTTATTTATGATTAAACGTTTTTATGAGTTAAATAATTTCATAAAAAAGCAGAAGGTTCTAATTATTTACGGCCCCAGAAGAGCAGGGAAGACTACTTTACTGAAACATTTTCTAAATAGTACAGAATTGAAATACAGGCTGGATTCAGGTGATAATATAAAGATTCAGCAGGTTTTAAGTTCTCAGGATTTTTCTTCTATACTTGACTATGCCTCAGGATATGATCTGATAGCAATAGATGAAGCTCAGGAGATTCCGAATATTGGTATGGGGTTAAAAATACTTATCGATCAGATGGATGAACTGGTTGTTATCGCGACAGGATCATCTTCTTTTGAGCTTTCTCAGAAACTCGGAGAACCCCTTACAGGAAGAAAAAAGACATTAATTCTTTATCCTCTGGCGCAGATGGAGTTATATCCTTTATATAATAAATATGAATTAAAAGAAAAACTTGAGGAATTTTTGATTTTTGGTTCTTATCCTGAAGTTATTACTGCAAAAGATAGAAAGGAAAAAATAGATATTTTACAGGAACTTTCAGAATCCTATCTGTTAAAAGATGTTCTGACTCTTGATAGAATTAGATCTTCCCGGCAGTTAATAGAGCTTTTAAAATTGATTTCTTTTCAGGTTGGAAGTGAAGTTTCTCTAAATGAACTGGCATCTCAGGTTAAGATAGATGTGAAAACTGTGGGAAGATATCTGGATATACTGGAAAAAGCCTTTGTTATTAAAAAGTTAGGAGGTTTCAGCAGAAATCTCCGTAAAGAAGTAGTGAGTAAGGGGAAATATTATTTCCTTGATAATGGTATCAGAAATGCAGTTATATCTCAATATAATAGAATAGAAGACAGAAATGATACAGGGCAATTATTTGAAAATTTTATTATTATGGAAAGAATAAAGGCCAATCACTATAAAAATATACCTGTTATGTATTATTTCTGGCGCACCTATGACAGACAGGAAATAGATCTTGTAGAAGAAAGAGATGGGAAATTATTTGCCTTTGGGTTTAAATGGTCTGAAAAAAGGAAAAAGAAAATTCCGCCGGACTGGGAACGGGCTTACCCTCAGACAGAATATGAAATAATTAACAGAGATAATTATCCTGAGTTTATTCTGTAAATTCATGACTTGCTTTAATTTTTTTGTTATACTTGATTTAAGGAGGCCTCAATGATGATAAATCTGTTACATGAAAAAGAACAAATATCTGCTATGGGGTTCTGTTATCCTTATAATGAATTTTTTAAAAACAGGCGGGAGATCCTGGCTGTTTATCTCTTCGGTTCCTGTGCCGGCGGAAGAAATACCCATTTAAGTGACATAGATTTAGCCTTTTTATTTTTTAGCGATCATAAAGACAGAATTGATTACAATTATCTTGCAGAACTTCAGGTAGAGCTTATTCGTTTTTCAGGATGTGAAGATATAGACACAGTCATTTTAAATGACAGAGAACCGGTGTTTTTATATAATGTCCTTACAGAAGGTAAACTTCTATATTATGTAGATAATGAAGAATTTACAGAATTTCTTTATAACAGTTACAGACTTTACCAGGATTTTATGCCTTCTTACCGTTTCTGGGAGGAGATTTATTATGGAACATAAGGAAAAAATTCAGAACAAGCTGGATTTTATCAGGAGCAATCTGGATAAATTAAATATAATGAAGAAATACAGTAAAGAAGAGTTTTTCTCATATTTTGAGCATATTTATGCTGCGGAACATCTTATACAGACTACAATACAGGCTCTTACTGATACAGCTAATTTTATTGTTGCTTCAGGAAAATTCAGATCTCCTAAAAACTCTGTAGATATAATAGACATTTTATATGAAAATAAACTTTTAGATATGAGTCAGAGAGATTTATTTCAGAAGATTATAAGGTTCAGAAATATTGTAGTTCATCTTTATAACGGAGTTAATGAAAATATGGTTTTCGATTTGTTACAGAATAATCTTAAAGACCTGGAGGATTTATATCAGATTTTAATAGTTATAATAACAGGAAAATAATATTTTAAACGTTATATGTTATAAAAAAATAAGGGGAAAGGATTTGAAGTTATCATTATGAAAGAAAAGCTTCTGGAGATAAAAACATTTCTTGACACAGATGATGAAGAAAAAGCCCGTGATTTGCTTCGTTCAATGGAAACAGTTCCTGTAAAAGACCATGCCTTTCACCTTGAAGTGGTGGAATTATGTGAACAATGCGGCGTAGTAGAAAAAATTGCCGGAGAATTGCATCTTGCTTTAAGGGATCATCCTGAAGACAGAAATATTATAAAAAAGCTTGCTTTATTCTATCAGGACAGCGGGAATTTTGATAAAGGAGAGAAATATTTCCGTAAACTTATAGCTCTTGACCCTTCAGACAGGGATGCTTACAGGGAATTATGGAATATTTTAGAGGAAAAAGGCGACATAGACGCACTTCAGGAACTTTCCCTTAAAATAAAAGAGCTATTTCCTGACTCTGAACTGGCAAATTTGAAGATTGAAAATCAAAAAAAGGAAGAAGAACAGGAAGAAGATGAGCAGGAACAGGATATAGAAGAAACCAGGCTCATCAGGTTTGTAAGTCTTTTTTCAGGCCGTGAAGGAGTTTATGCCAGGCAGTGGGCTTCTCCTACAGGTGAGACGGGTTATACGCCCGTAAAAGAGCCTTTTAATTATAAAGTGGCAAAAAATCATCTCCTTGGCAATTATACCGTCGGAATTTATCAGTTAAGAGTAGATAATACTGTAAATTTTATAGCTTTTGACATAGATATTACAAAAAGGCTTCTGAACAGAATTATTTCGGATAAAAGTCTCTGGAAAAGTGCCATAAAAGATGCTCATAACGTGGCATGTAAGATAATAGATCATCTTTCATCCCATGACATACCTGCCTGTATTGAAGCAAGCGGATATAAAGGGAGACATTGCTGGATATTCCTTGAAAAACCTCTCAGCGCAAAGATTGCCAGGGCTTTTGCTTTATCTGTCGTAAACAAAATCCTCCCTCTTCCCGAAGGTATTGAAATAGAGATTTTCCCGAAACAGGATTATGTAAGACGGGAAGGACTGGGAAATCTCATTAAAATCCCTCTGGGCATTCACAGAAAAACTGGAAGAAGAAGTCAATTTATAGACCCTCAGACAGTGAAACCTTTTGATAATCAGATGGATTTCCTTGATAAAGTCCATAAATGTTCAAAAGAAAAAATAATTTCTCTGGCAGAGGATATAGAATTACCTCCTTATGTGGAAGAAGAGATTTTACCTGAAGAAAAAACCGTTCCCGTGATAAAATCTGTCCCCGTCGAATATACTCTGAAAGAAGATAAGGAATTTCAATATCTTCTTCTTAAATGTTCTGTCATCAAATATCTTTTTGATAAAATAGAAGAGCATCATGATCTGACAAATGATGAGATCGTTGTTCTGACCTATTCACTCGGCCATATGGACAGGGGGCCTGATGCGGTAAATGCTCTCTTAAAACTCTGTCCCGGCACAGGTACAAAGTATTTCCTGAAAAGCCGCCTCAGAGGCAATCCTGTAAGCTGTCCCAAAATAAGGGGAAGAATACCTGACATAACGTCAAAACTGGACTGTAACTGTGATTTTTCCCATTATGCAGATAGCTATCCCACACCTGTTCTCCATATACAGGATCTGAAAAATCCTTCGGTTATGCCGGGAGGCACTCTTGATTCCATTCAGTTCCAGGTACTTGTTCAGGAATATTTAAATACAAGAAAGCAGTTAAAGCAGCTCAATGAAAGATATAAAAATCAGCAGAACCAGCTTGATACTTTTTTTGAATCAGCAGCTATTACATCCATTCAGACTTCCTTCGGACTCCTCAAACAGTTGGCCGGAGAAAACGGGAAAGTAAATTATGTACTTGAATTTTAACAGATAAGAGGCAGTAAGGTTGAACACGCGTCACGCGTCACGCGTCACGCGTCACGATTCAAAAACAGATAAGAGGTGACAATATTAAACACGCGTCACGCGTCACGCGTCACGCGTCACGATTCCCATGTCAATTCTATATATTACGGAACAGGGAGCAGAATTAAAGAAAAAAGACAAAGTTTTACTTGTAGAAAAAAGCGGTCAGTTAATCCAGTCAATACATGCCTTTAAACTGGACCAGATTGTTATCATGGGCATGATAAACATTTCCCCTCATACGATAGCTTTCCTTCTGGAACAGGGGATCGATACGGTTTTTATGTCTGTTAAAGGAAAATACAGGGGAAGGCTTGTTTCACAGTTCGGAAAAAATATAGTATTACGTCAGCTTCAGTTCCGTAAATTAGATGATGAAAAAGTTGTTCTTACCCTTGCAAAAGCTTTTGTAGAAGGTAAACTCAAGAATTACAGGACAGTCCTGAGGAGATATAACAGAGAATTAAATAACATTGAAATAGAAAAATCCCTTCATCAGATAAGGAATTTAATAGAAAAAGTTCCTCATGCAGATAACACTGATACTGTAAGAGGTTATGAAGGAAAGGGTTCTGAATGTTATTTTCGTTCTTTCAAACACCTGTTGAAATCAGGCGAATTTACCTTTGATCAAAGAAACCGCCGTCCTCCTAAAGATCCTGTAAATGCAATGCTGAGTTTTGGCTATACTCTTCTTGTCAATGCAGTTCAGACTCAAATAAATATAACAGGTCTTGACCCGTACCTGGGAAGTCTTCATACCGTTGATTACGGCCGCCCTTCACTTGTCCTTGATCTTATGGAGGAATTCCGTCCTCTTATTGTGGATCTCCTTGTTTTAAGACTCATAAATAAAGGCATTATAAAACTGAGAGATTTTCATTTTGCCGATGAAGAAGATCTTCAGGATGAAGATGTTTATCCTGTAAGACTCACTCATGAAGGTATAAAAAAATTCATAGTAAATTATGAAAAACAGCTTGATACTGTAATGGTTTATCCTGATAACGGGAATAAGCTGACTTACAGACAGATAATACTCGAACAGGCAAGGAAGCTTGTAAGACACCTGAAAGAGGAAGAAGTATATTCTTCTTTCCTTACCAGATAGGAGATAATTCTTTTGTACGTAGTGGTATCCTATGATATTATCGATGATAAAAGGAGAAATAAAATAGCGAAAGCTCTTCTCTGTTACGGAAGGAGGGTTCAGAAGAGTGTATTCGAGTGTCTTCTTGAGGAAAAACATTTCCTTGAAATGAAGACAGCCATAGAAAACCTTATAGACTTTGAAAAAGACAGTGTCCGTTATTATTTTCTCTGTAAGAAATGCGTTCCTGCCATAGAGATTTCCGGATGGGGCACTGTATCGGAAGATGAAAAGACCATAATAATCTGAGATGGAGGTTACTTATGGAAGAAGAGAATAATTTTCAGGAACTGAGAATAAAAGCAACAGCTTTAAGGAAACATAAAAATTACCTGGAAGCTGTAAATATTTACCGGGCTATATGGACAGATTATCGTTCTCTCTGCAATGAGTGGGACGGCTGGGGTTATGCTTTCTGTCTGAGGAAATTAAAATTGTTAGATGAAGCTCTTTCCGTATGCAGAGAAGTTTACAGAATAAAAAAAGATTTTAACTGTGGCAGAGAGCTTTACGCATGGTGTATTTATGATCTGGAAATTAAAAAAGATTCTTCAGAGATCCGGGAAGAAACCTTCCTTAAAGGTGCAGAAGCAATTATATCTCTCTGCGGTTTTGACCCTTATTCTCCTTATTCGCCTTATGTTGGTACAGTATTCAAAGTTCTGGATTATCTGAAATCAAAGGCAATATACCCGTCAGAAGAGATTATGAAATGGACTGACAGGGTGGAAAGTGTGAAACTTCCTTTCGAATGTTATTCCCGTACTGATAAGTCGGGTAAAGTGCTGAGAATTTCTTCTTATAAAGAGAAATGGTATTTATTCCGTACAGAAGCACTCTTTAAACTTGAACAGTATAAGACATGTCTTGACCTGTGTGAAGAAGCGTTAATAGAAATTCCCGGCCAGCATTTTCTTAATGCCATATGGTTTAAAAGAAGAAAAGCTCTGTGCAAATGGCATCTTCAGTACAGGGAAGAGGCACTGTCCGAATTAAAAGATGTTTTAAATCAGAAAAAAGAATGGTTTATTCAGCATGAGATTGCCGGTTTTTATTTCGAGCAGGGCCAGATTGGTGACGCCCTGAGTTATGCCCTTGATTCCGCTCTGAATTACGGAGAAACTGAATTTAAATGGGAATTATTTTATTTACTCGGTCTTATATTAAAATCTAAAGGCCATATGGATATTGCCGGAAAGCATATTCTTCTTTCTGCAAAGGTCCGTGAAGAAAAAGGGTGGAAGATGCCTGAAAAGCTTTCCGCCATGATAGAAGAATTTAAAATTGATCTTTCGTCTGCTCCTTCTTCGAAAGAACTGCTGACAGAATTGAAAAAGCACTGGACTTCTTTAAAATTTTCAGATAAGCCGAAATTTACGGGAGTGATAAAGAAAATCCTTCCGAATGGCAAAGCAGGTTTCATACAGAGTGATAAGGGTAAGAGTTATTATTTCAGAGTAAAATCATATAAAGGCCACAGAGATGACCTTGATGAAGGTGTGCCGGTAAGTTTTTATCTGGAGAAGAGTTTTGATCATAAAAAGGGTAAAGAGTCTGAAGAAGCGGTGAGGATTGAGTTAGATTATTGAAAATTTTATTTATATCTGTTATCATTGATAATGAGGTGATTAATATGTCAGGAACTTTTACTGCTATATATGAAAAAGGAGAAAAATATTATATAGGTTATTGTCCTGAAATCGTCCGGGAAGCCATATTTTCCATCTTCGTTAAGTTTATAAATATCTACTCTTTTATTTACGGGATCGACTATCCAGTATTCTTTTATACCATACCTCTGGTATAATCTGCGTTTATCTTTTATATCTCTTTTTGTAGATGAAGGAGAGAGTATTTCCACAACAAGGTCAGGTGCCCCACAGCAGCCTCTTCGTGTTATTTTTTCTTTATCGCATACGACAATTATATCCGGCTGCACTACATTGGAGGAAGTTTCAAAGGTTTCCCCTTCTTCCGGTAAAATTACATCAAAAGGAGCGTCAAAGGCTCTACATTTTTTGTCTCTTAAATATATTACAAACTCCGCGAGTATCTGTGCAGAAACTCCCTGATGCATATCACTTGCGCCGGGTGACATACTATATGCTTTCCCGCCTATTATCTCGTAACGTTTACCATCCTGCCAGGAAGCATAGTCTGAATATGTGTATATTTTATTTTCTTTTGTTACTGGTTCTGACATAACTATCAACTCCTGTGATTATTATATCAGATTCTATGCTGTTTCAGGAGTATTTTTTGAAATTATAAAAATTTTGTAGAGGATATTATCCTTATTTTGTTGAATATTTTTAGAAAGTAATATAAGGGAATTTTTTTTTGTAAAGGTTTGTGTTTTTTGTGCTAATTTTGAGCGATTCGAGGATCTCATCAAAAAAATCGAGAATGAGTATTCATGCGAGGTTTGCCTTTGCGATCCTCGAATCTGCGAATCCTTGTACCGTAAGGGTTCAGTGGATAGGGGGGGATGGGGTACAAAAAGATAGAAAAAAAACATGGTGGGATCCTCGAATCCGCG
>CAYSLJ010000208.1:0-10418 GCA_964431735.1 uncultured Synergistia bacterium
ATTGACTAGACCAGAAGTCGAGTGACTAAGTTATACCGGATGGAGACACCATAGGCTCTACCAGCATCTATCACATAAAACAGGTGAGAAAGAAAAAAAGAAGTTTACATGAAGAGATTGCAAGAAAAGGACGGACTAAACCAAATAGAACTTCCAGGAGAAATAGAAAAAATATCAAATCTGTAGAACAAAAAGGATTGAAATGGTCCTTATGGGATAAGGTTTATATACCACAACTGCAGAAAACAGGTTTTATTTCAGGATTTACTGACAGATGGGTTTATATTCAGAGATTAGATGGTTCTTATTTACAGTTGAGTCCAAAATATAGGCAGAATAATACAAAAAGGCTAAAACTTATCTATAGGAATAATAATTATATTTGCATGGAGGAGAAATCTAATAATAGAAAGGACTCCTCATTCATCTCCCACTAATCGCTACGTTCTACTTCGCGATATAGAGGGAGAATTCTGAGGTCTTTTAGTTAAAGGTTGTGTATAGTGAGAAAACTTATATTATATCTTGATACTTCTATATTAAATTTTCTTTTTGCCGATGATGCACCTGAAAAGCGTGATATAACAATAGATTTTTTTCAGGAAGTATCAAGAAAGAAATATGATGTTTATATTTCTGATATAGTTGTTGATGAAATATCTAAAGCTTCTAAAGAAAAAAAAGAAAAACTCCTTAATGTGATTGATGATTATGAATTAAACTTTTTTGAAATTACTGATGAAATTAAGCTTATAGCAAAGAAAATTTTAGAACAGAGAATTATTCCAGAACATAAAACTGAAGATGCAATGCATATAGCTATTGCTGTGTGTAATGGAGCAGATATTTTATTGAGCTGGAATTTTAAGCATCTGGCAAATATTAACAAGGAAAGAAAAATACGTGCTTTATGTCTGCTGGAAGGCTATCATGACACATTGGAAATGAGGACTCCTATGGAGGTGATAGGTGATGAGTAAAATTTCTGATGCATTAAAAGAAGTATGGGACTGGAAAGAAGAAATTTATAAGGAAAGAAAAGATAAATCCATTGATGAATGGTGTGAAATTGCAAAAGCTAATAGTAAAAAGTTGCTGAAAGATTATAATATCAGGAGAAAAACCTCAGAAGAAAAAAAACATGAAAAACAAATTTCTACAGCGGTTATATAAAACTGGCAGAACAAAATCCTGATGCCCTTTCAGAAGAAAAATATAATAAACTTATACGTTATATTCAGATTTTCATGAATTATTACATCAAAATCATTGAGTAATCTATTTGCCTGTTTATGAAGAAAATCTTCTCTCTGGCATTTTACTTTGAAGTGGGATTTTTGTAAGGCTTTCAATATCTTATACCACTTCTTTGTCCTTTTCTGTGCAGCTGAAATTTTTCTCTGAAGTTTCTTTAATTTTTTTTCACTCTTACGGAGATAATGAGGCACTTTTATATAAGAGCCATCAGAGCCATAATAGAAGTCTATAAGCCCTGCGTCAATTCCGATAGATTTAGATAAGTCCTGCTTATGCTCTATATGAGTATGTGTTATCTCAAAAGAGAAACAGGCAAACCACTTACCGCCATCTTTTTCTATTGTAAGGGTTTTTATTGTTGCTTCCTTCGGTATCTCTCTATGATAGACTATTTTTATTTCTCCTATTTTGGATACAGTTATCTGATTTCCATCAGGATGAACTTTATACTGAGGATATGTTATAGATTTCCATTCTCCACGTTTTTTATATTTTGGATATCCTTTACCTTCATTGAAAAATCCTTCATAAGCGGTATCCAATCTCTTTAAGGTATTCTGTAAAGGTTGTAAACAGGGTACTCAAAGGGCTTGATAAGATTGAAATATCAATGGATGATTTTAAAAGTTCTCTCATTAAAGGGGCAGGGCCATGCACACTTCAGGAACTGGAAGAGTCTTTTAAGAATTTCATTCAGGAAAAGGTGAAGGGAAAGGAGAAAGAAAGGGTCAGGATTGTTATTTTTTAAGGTAGCTGATATAATAAATCCGGTGGTATAAAATTTTCAAGAGATGAACTTGAAAGCTCCGGCATCAGGAGGCGATTTTATGAAAGAACAGGAAGATAGTGTAATTTACACAAGGGAACAGTTTGTTAATATCCTTGAATTACTTATAAATGCAAATAAAGTAATGGCTACAAAATTTATGATTGATAAACTTCAGGAAATGGGGTTTTATGTGCTGGAAAAAGATAAAATATCATCTCGCATAGAACTTTTAAAGGTTATGGAAGAGGTTCACTCTAAAAATCCGGATCTTGATGAAGAAGAAGTTATGAGTGACATACTGAATGTCCAGAGAGAATTGAGGATTTCCAGGAAATGATAAAAGCCGTGCTGGATACAAATATATTTGTCGGTGCCTTTCTTGTTAAGAATGGTTTTGCTTCAAGGATTATTAAGAATAGTAATTTTCAAATCATAATTTCGGAGTATATTCTTGAAGAATTAAGAGATGTTCTGGTCAGGCTTAAAGGAAAGAAGAAATATAATTATAATAATGATGATATTGAGAGATATATAAGAAATATAAGAAATATATCTTACATAGTTTCAGATGAGATAGAAATAAGTGCATTAAATCACAGGGATCCTGATGATAATATGATTCTTGCATGTGCTCTGGAAGGGAACGTTGATTATATAGTATCCAGAGATAAGGATCTTTTAAGTGTTCATCCATTTCGAGGTATTGATATAATAATACCTGAAGATTTTTATAATATTCTGATAAAGAGCCTCTCGTAAATTTTTAACAATGTCCGAACCAGGATTTATGGGATTAAGAGATTTACAGGATTTTTTTAAATGTTCTTTTACTTTTATAACCGGTTTTCTCTGGATAACCGGTTATAATAATCCAATTAATCCTTAAATCCTGCAAATCCCCGGTTCAGACAACAGGAGATGAACTATGGAACAGTTAATGATGATGAATGAGAGCAGTAAAAATAAGAAAGATATGCCGGAAGAAGAAAAAGAAAAATACAGACAGATACTGAAGGAAAAACTTCCTGAACTAAATTGATGGGGTGCGGACTGGTAACTCTTACAAGGTATGAAAAGGGAGCCCTCCAGGATGCAGTTCATGATAATCTCTTAAAACTCCTTGATGAACCCGGAAATCTTATAAAACTGGCAGAACAAAATCCTGATGTCCTTTCAGAAGAAAAATATAATAAACTTATACGTTATAGTAATAACCGGTGTCTTCACAGGGAAGAAATAGAAGCCTATGGATAAGATTTACCATCTGTAAACTGTCAGGGTTACACCCTCATCCATATTAAACTCCTGGCCTTCACCTTCGGAAGCGAACCTTTCAAGACCTGTCATATAGGAAATCCCGGCTGCCGCCTCAGAATCTTCCATTATCTGAAGGTCAGGAGTGAGAAGGTTTCTTGAAAGAAATACTATAACTTTAGCTTTTCCTCCCTGTCATATGAATTTTGGTGCCTATCTTCTCTTTTACTACTCTCTCTTCCCATTCTTAGCCTCCATCGAGTATGGCTTTTGTAACAGAGCTGTGTTCATATGACCTTTTGGGGATTTTTTTGGAACTTCTTTCATCTTTTGGTGTGCCGTGATAGTAAAGGTGCCTTTCGCAATTATGAAAGAAATATCGTGCCACTCTTGAAGGTGAAATGTATAGAATAATCTGTTCCTTTTTTCTGTTAAGGTTTTAAAATAACTAGATTTTTATACACTGTTTCGATCAGTTTTAGTTATTATACCACTCCTTTTTGTATTCTCAAGAAGAATTTTACAAAATCAAATATTTCTTTAATGAAGGAAATCTATTTTTATTAATTGAATATATTAAAGAAATATATACTTGGAAACCATATTTCAATTACAAAATCCATATAACATTAAGGTTACTTTAGTAAAAGATACTTTCATATACGATACAGTTTAATTCTGAGAAAGAAGCTGAATTATGACAGCAATTTTAAAATCCGCAGAAATTTCTTTAACAGTTAAATATGTCAGATTTCCGGGAGACTTTTTTCCGGAAGAATGCTTCTTCTTTAAGTTATAAACCTGTATTGCAGGAATGGACTCTTCTATAAAGAATTTTTGAAAATATTTTTATTTTATGGAGAATATTCAAAATGACAGACTCTCAGGACAATAAATTACAAAAATTCGGATTTACTTTTCAATATAGCGGAGTTCACAGTTCTCGAACCATGATGTTTCAGGAACTAAAAACATTATTATCTTATATAACTGACAATAATGCCGATAAAGATATTTACCTGAAGGCTATAGAAGAAGAAAACTGTCTTGGTAAACGTTCTGTAAAAACCAGAACGCTCACTGGCCGTCATCTGTCGGAACTCTATTCATTAGATCCTTCTGTCACGCTCTTTCGTTCCTTACTCTTTTTCTGGAGAAGAGATGAAGCAGGTCAGCCTCTTTTATCTTTACTCTGCGCATTTACCAGGGATCCTCTTCTTCGTATGAGCTTACCTTATATAATTTCGGTAAAAGAGGGAGAGCAGGTATCAAGAGAAGCTATGGAAAAAGTAATAGAAAAAGACAACCCGGACAGGTTCAGCAGAGCGACTCTTATGTCTACGGCACAGAATATTAATTCTACATGGACTCAATCAGGACATCTAACAGGCAAAACCAGGAAATTACGAACCAGGGCAAAGGCAACTCCCGGATCTGCGGCTTACGCTCTTTTTCTTGGATATCTCAGAGGGATCAGAGGCGAAGCCCTTTTTGATACAGAATATGTAAAAATACTGGACTGTGAAAAATATAAGGCTATAGAACTGGCAGAAGAAGCGTCCATGAAAGGATGGATTGTATTTAAACATATTGGAAATATTATTGAAGTATTATTCCCGAAATTGTTAACAGAAGAGGAAGTGAAGCTCCTTTATGAGCAGGATTAAGCAATTATTGAATTCATACGGCAAATTCATTTCCATACCATGGCAGAATGACATTGCTCCGGCTCAAAGGGTTATTTTCTGTATCTATAATGAACAGGATGAACTTCGTTTAAGAGCAAAAATCGACGAATTTGAGATTACCACAAAGAACTCCGGCCATGACTGGCTTTTATTTGACCTTACAGATACCTTCCCATCATGGCTCAGTTCTCAAAAATATGCAGGAAAGTATTTTGAAAAACCGGATTTATTACCTGTTATTTTACATAAATATCTGAATTATATTACAGAAGAATTTAAAAAATTTATTGAAAGAGAAAATCCCGGAGAGAATACCGTAGTGGCATTGAAAGGTACGGGAACGGTTTATGGATTTCTCAGGGTAAAAGACCTGGTTGAACATCTGGCACCATATGTAAAAGGCCGTTTCCTTGTCTTTTTTCCCGGAACTTATGATAATAATAATTACAGGTTACTGAACGGTTATGACGGATGGAATTACCTTGCTATTCCGATAACGGCAGATAAAGATTTTTAATTTTGGAGGTTGTTATGTATAACAGAGAAGTTTATCTGAAGGATCCTGTTACAAGGAAATTAGTAAATGACGGTGTGGCCAGTGTTAATGATGACAGTTCCGCCCATGCTATGGATGTTCTTAAATATGAGCTGGAAACCTTTGTATGTGACGGTCAGTATGAAAAAGGTATGGAACATATTCTTGAAACATATCTGAAAAATATCAATCAGAGCCATCAGCCTGCAGTATGGGTCAGCGGTTTTTACGGGTCAGGAAAATCTCATCTTGTAAAAATGCTCCGTGCTCTCTGGGTAGATACTGTACTCAATGACGGAACTACTGCCAGAACTGTAGCCAATCTGCCTCAAAATATAAAAGATCTGCTTAAAGAACTGACTGCTCAGAGTAAAAGATACGGAGGACTTCATGCCTCATCGGGAACTCTCGGTGCAGGTTCAACAGGAAGTGTTCGTCTGGCACTGCTGCGGATCATTTTCAAATCGGCAGGACTGCCGGAACAATATTATCTTGCCCGTTTTATTATGTGGCTGAAAAAAGAAGGCATATATGACAGCGTAAAAAGCCATATTGAGAAAAACAACTGTGACTGGCAGGAAGAACTGGAAAACTTTTATGTATCGGAAGACCTTCATAATGCTCTAATACATGTTAAACCGAATTTATTTTCACAATCCAATATACTCGATACGCTTAATAACGAATATCCCAATGTTCCCGACATAAGCAGCGACGATATGATCAATGCCATAAAAAACACCCTGATGAAAGACGGTAAAATGCCTCTTACTCTGATTGTAATGGATGAAGTTCAGCAGTATATAGGAGGAGATAATAAACGTTCAATGGATGTGCAGGAAGCCGTTGAAGCATGCTGTAAGAATTTCGGAGGGAAATTGCTTTTTGTCGGAACAGGTCAGACAGCAGTAACGGGAACATCAAACCTGAAAAAGCTGGAAGGCCGTTTTACCATAAGAGTAGAGCTGTCAGATGCAGATGTAGACGAAGTTATAAGAAAGGTTATTCTTGCCAAAAAGGCTTCTGCCATTAACGATATAAATAAAATTATGAATAATAATCTTGGCGAGATATCAAGACACCTGCAAAATACGACTATAGGCCACAGAAATGATGACATACAGTATTTTACAGGCGATTATCCCATATTGCCAGTAAGAAGGCGTTTCTGGGAAAACGCTCTCCGGGTGCTGGATCAAACGGGAACGGAAAGCCAGTTAAGAAATCAGTTAAGCATGGTTCATAAGGCTATTAAAACCAATACAGATAAAGAACTGGGCCATGTAATATCTGCAGATTATCTTTATTTTGATTCTGCAGACAGGCTCCTTCAGTCCAGAATCTTACCGAGAAGGGTCCATGAAAAAACGGGAATATGGATCAAAGGAAATGCAGAGGAAAAACTGATGGCCAGGGCATGCGGACTGGTCTTTCTTATTAACAAACTTGCCGGGAATAACAGAGATACAGGCATAAAGGCAACGGCAGATACAATAGCCGATTTAATGGTGGAAGATATTACCTCGGGCAGCAGTTCTCTGAGAAATTCCCTGGACAGGCTGCTCGACTCATGCGAAATCCTTATGAAGGTAGGAGATGAATACAGGATTCAGACAGAAGAAAGCTCTGCATGGAATGATGAATTCCAGAGTCAGCGCAGCCAGCTGGCAAATCAGGAACACCGTATAGAAACAGAACGCAATGACTGTATAAAGAAAACATTCAATGAATCTGTAAAAAAAATCACCATCAATCATGGCCAGACAAATATTACAAGGGAATTGCATACTGTTTTCGATCAGCAGCTGCCGAAAGACGGAGATAAAAAAATCTATATATGGGTGAGAGACGAATGGAGTATTGACAGACAGTCTGTCAGGGCAGATGCTTTAAGTGCAGGTTATGCTTCACCATGTATCTTTGTATTTATACCGAAACGTTCTGCCGATGATTTACGAAGAGCCATCATAGATTTCAAAGCTGCCGGCGCAACACTGGACATGCGCGGCGTTCCTGACAGCCCTGAAGGAATGGAAGCAAGGGAAGCCATGGATACGACAAAAAAAGGAGCTGAAGGAAAGATAAAGGAACTGCTCAAAGAAGCTTTTTCAGGCGCAGTAGTATATCAGGGCGGCGGCAATGAACTCACCGGGAACAGCCTGCAGGATATAATACTGGAAGGAGCAGAAAAATCACTGGAACGCATTTATCCTCAATTCCATACAGGTGACACCCCTGGCTGGGATAAGGTTTATTCTAAAGCCCAGAAAGGAGCGCAGGATGCTCTTAAATCTACCGGTTATGACGGCGAAACAGAGAAAAATCCTGTATGCAGGGCAATTATTGATTATATAGGCCAGGGGAAAAAGGGAAATGAAATAAGAGAAAATTTTGAAAATCCTCCTTACGGATGGTCAAGAGATACAGTAGACGGGGCACTGCAGGTATTGCTTGTTACAGGCCTTGTAAGAGTTCAAAACGAATACGGGAAATCAATAGATCCGAAAGAACTTGAAAGAAAATCAATAGGAAAATCCAATTTCAGGGTTGAAGCAGTTACAGTATCGGCCACTCAAAGGATTCAGGTACGTAAAATACTTCAGAAAAAGGGCTGTAAAGTAACCCAGGGAGAAGAATTATCTGCAATTCCGACTTTTTTAAATGATATGGAGTCTCTGGCAGACAGAGCAGGAGGCGATGGGCCAAAACCGGAAAGACCTGATACATCTTTATTGAAAAAAATCAAAAATACATCAGGTAACGGAACACTGATTGCCATGTATAACAACAGAGATGAACTGGGAAAATTAATCGATGAATGGACAGGCCGGGCGGAGAATATTGAAAAAAGATGGCCTTTATGGGGCCAGCTGGAAGAGCTTCTATTCTGTGGCAATCATAGCGTGTCCAAAATTCAGTATGAAGCCGATGAAATTAAAAATCAACGATTATTGCTGAATGAACCTGATTTAATCCAGCCTCTTTTGAAATCTCTTGAAGATTTATTGCGTAAAGAATTTATAGATATTTACGGGCTTTACAGGGATGAATTTACGAAAAACGAGGCACGTCTGAATTCAGACCCATCATGGCAAAAACTGCCTGACAATAAAAAACTTACAATCCTGGACAAATGCGACATTACACAAATACCCGGAATTCCTTCAGGAACTTATGAAGAACTTATAAAGGCACTGAAGGAATATCCTCTGGACGGATGGAATGACCGCATAGATGCCGTAACAACAAGGATTGATAAAGCAATCAAGATGGCCATAAAAGAACTGGAGCCGTCAATACAGACAGTAGAAATATATCATAACGAAGCCTTTAAAAAACAGGAAGATATAGACCTGTGGCTTGAAAAGGTAAAAACATTACTGACAGAAGCTTTAAAGAAGGGACCTTTTGTAATCAGGTAAGAGGACAGATATATATGAAACCCCTTGAAAAATCATTGAGAAGCAGACTTGAAAATACTGTAAAAGACGGAAGAGACATAGCGGAAGCTGCCGTAAAAATTTCCTTTGAACACCTTGGCATAAAGGAAGCAAAACCTCACGGCCATCTTACCGATGAGGAAAGGGTTCTGCGGCGCAGGTTACGCAGTCATGGCCGCCAGCTCGGAGACAGGAGGGATTCTGCTGCAGAAACCCAGGAAACAGAAAGGCTTCTTGAAGAAACTGCCTATGAACACTGGCACAGAATGTTATTTGCAAGATTCCTTGCAGAGAATAATCTCCTTATGTACCCCGATCCTGATTCCCCTGTTCCGGTTTCCCTGGAAGAATGTGAAGAACTTGCAAAAGACGAAGGGGCAAAAAACGGCTGGGAACTTGCTTCCCGTTTTGCCTGTAAAATGCTGCCCCAGATCTTCCGTCCCGATTCCCCTGTATTTCAGATAAACCTCCCTCCCGAGGATCAGAAAAAACTGGAACGTCTCGTTACAGAACTTCCTGCTGAAGTATTTAAAGCTTCAGACAGTCTGGGATGGGTTTATCAGTTCTGGCAGGCAAAAAAGAAGGATGAAGTGAATAATTCGGAAGTCAAAATAGGAGCAAGGGAACTGCCTGCAGTAACTCAACTTTTCACAGAACCTTACATGGTAAGTTTTCTTCTCGATAATTCCCTGGGTGCATGGTGGGCAGGGAAGAAATTAAAGGAAGAAGATTTCATTTCAGCTCAAAATGAGGAGGAATTAAGGGAAAAAGCTTCACTTCCGGGAGTTCCTCTGGAATATCTCCGTTTTGTAAAAGAAGATGACAGATGGAAACCGGCAGGAGGCACTTTCGCTGACTGGCCGGAAAAGCTGAAAGACTTTAAAGTCCTTGACCCGTGCTGCGGTTCAGGCCATTTCCTTGTAGCTGCACTGCTTATGCTTGTCCCTCTGAGAATGGAAACAGAAGGGCTTTCTGCAAAAGAGGCAGTCGGTTCAGTCCTTCGTGAAAATATTCACGGCCTGGAAATAGATGAACGATGTGTAAAGCTTGCAGCTTTTGCACTGGCTTTAACTGCCTGGACCTATCCTGACGGAGGAGGATACAGGGAACTGCCTGAACTGAATGTGGCATGTTCCGGCCTTTCTGTAAGCATGGCAAAAGAAGAATGGCTCAAGGCCGCAGGTGATGACCATAACCTCCGCATTGCTCTGGACTGGCTTTATGAAGGATTTAAAGACGGACCTGTACTGGGCAGTCTCCTCAATCCCGGGAAGAGCGGTATGTTAAAATTTAATGTGGAACGGGAGAAATTGATGAAACTTTTAAAAGAAGCTCTCTCGAAGGAAAAGGAAGAAGAATATGAAGCAGGAGTCGTAGCACATGGGCTGGCGAAGACTGCAGGACTGATTGCAGATAAATATCATCTTGTCATTACAAATGTGCCGTATCTGGCAAGGGGAAAACAGGGAGAAAAA
>CAYSLJ010000209.1:0-10335 GCA_964431735.1 uncultured Synergistia bacterium
CGCGTGACGCGAGGCACACAGGAATATTTTTTCATTTCAGTAACATAGAAACTTCATGCCATAAATTCCTGATCTCTTCTGAAAGATTACTTTCAGGTGATGAAATCAGAGGTATTTCACCTTTATTATTCAAAGCCAGTTCCCTGTCAAAGGATAATTTACCTGAAACTCTGATACCCTGTTCATTACAGTAATCAACTATTTTTTTCTCATTTTCTCTGTTTATACCGCACTTATTTATACATACAGATACAGGTATTTGAAAATAATCTATTACCTCTAAAATTCTTATTAAATCACTTATGCCGGACATAGTAGGTTCTGTAACAAGAAGAGCCATATCGGCATTACTCAGAGCTGCTATGACATTACAGCCCAGACCTGCAGAACTGTCAATCATAACTAAATCCTTATTTTCTTTCAATGCTACATTTTTTGCCATATTTTTTATCTGAACAACCATTTTACCGGAACCTAAATAGCCCGGTAAAAGTTGACCGTAAATCACCGGCATATGTCCAACATGACCTCTATAAATCTTCCCTGCTTTTCTTTCTTCAAGCGTTATAGCACCTGTTGGACAGACAATAGTGCAAACTTTACATCCGCGACAGTAAAAAGAATTGAAAACCGGCATTTCGCCGGCTTCTATAGCATGAAACCTGCAGAGATTTTTTTCCATACATTTACCGCACTTAATACATTTTGACTTGTTTAAAACTGCTACTTTGGGGCCATAATAATCTTCTTCCGAGATAATATCAGGTTTGAGTAATAAATGAAGATTTGGTGTATCTACATCACAATCTGCTATAACAGAGTCTTTTTTTAGAACAGAAAAAGAAGCTGTAATAAGAGTCTTCCCTGTTCCTCCTTTACCGCTGATAATAACAAGTTCTTTCATTATTTATTACCACTTTTCTTTTTAGGATCGTGACGCGTGACGCGTAACGCGTGACGCGAGAATTATTATCATTTATAATACAGGTTAACAGTTGTTCGTATAAAATATTAACTGTAAGGCCATTTAACAGAAGTGCTGTTCTTTTTCCTCCAGTGATATTTCATTATATAAGTCAGGACATTTCTAAATTTGTCATGCCATCCCGATAATTCCATAGAAAAAGGTATTCCTCTGGAATAAAGGTCTGCTATCTTCATGTCGAAAGGAATTTTTAACAGTAAAGGAATAGCTTTTTTCTGACAGTATTCTTCTATAGAACTATTGCCACTGTCCTTGTTTATTATTACACCATAAGGTACTTTCAAATTGTCTAACAGTTCTACCGTAAGACACAGATCATGAAATCCAAAAGGAGTCGGTTCTGTAACTATTATGGCATAATCCGTTTTATCTACGGCTTCCAGAAGAACAGGAGAGAGTCCCGGAGGACCGTCTATTATTACAGTATCATTTTTATCTATCATATTCCTCATATGATATACTATAGAATGACCTGTTTCTTCTCCGGGATTAAGGCAACCTTCATGAAAACGCAGGTTTTTAACTTCTCCTGATTTTATAACACCTGTTTCTTTTTTTCCTTCTGAAATAGCACATTCAGGACATACAAGCCAGCAGGCACTGCATCCGCGGCAGAGTCTTTCGAAAAATAATATCTTCTTTTTTACTACTGCAATAGCATTAAAAATACATACTTCAGCACATTTTCCGCAGAAATTACACTTTTTCTCATCTATAACAGGAACAGATATAAAAGAACTATCTATTCTCTCAATTCTGGGAAGAAGAAATATCCTTCCGTCAGGTTCTTCCACATCACAGTCCAGAAACATACCTTTCTCACATGACAGTGCCAGATTTACTGCTACAGTAGTTTTACCTGTCCCGCCTTTACCGCTTATAACACATATTTCCATTTACCATCCTCCACCCCGTCCTCTTCCGCCGCCCATACCACGACCGCCACCGCCGCCCATACCACGACCGCCGCCGCCGCCCATGCCACGACCGCCGCCGCCGCCCATGCCTCCCTGTGGCATATTCATGCCATAATGACTCGCAACAGTAGAACCATTTATACGTTGAAGTTGATTATTTACAAGGGCCATTAAATTTTGATGTATTGTTCCTCCTGTACCTGTATATATAGCTACTTCTGCAGCATTAAGTGTCTGAAAGGCATTGGGGCCAAAATTACCTGACACAACTGCATCTACTCCCATATTTGCCACAAATTGAGCTGCCTGAATACCTGCTCCTCCTGAAGCATTCCTTGCATCATTTTCAAATACTTCCACATCATCTGTTTCTACATCTACTATAACGAAAAAATCACATCTTCCAAATCTCGGATCGAGTAATGCATTTAAATCCCTTCCTGTTGAACTGAAAGCTACTTTTTTCATAATCTTCCTCCTTATTTTAATATATTCGTGACACGTGACGCATAACGCGTGACGGTTTATATTCCTGCTTATCACGCATTACGCATCACACATTACGTCCCTAATGTCCGCAGTTATGTCCTTCTCCATGAGAAGAATCACATGTACTTTCTCCCGACACAAGGGAGCCATTTATAAAATTATCTATGGCTTTATCTACAGATCCGGAAACTCCCAGATATGTCTTTATACCATATTGTTCAAAATTCATTATGGCTTTCTGCCCCATACCTCCTGCAATAACACAATCAACCTTTTCACCATGCAATATACCAGGTATAGAACAGCCTCCACCCTGATGACCCGGATTTACAAATAACCTCTTTCCGACAATTTTTTTATCCTGAATATCTGCTATAGTATATTCAGAACACTGTCCGAAATGCTGGGATATATTGCCTCCTTCTGTTGCAACTGCCAGTCTCATAAATAACTGTCTCCTTTCATTTTTTTACTTTCTATTTCTCATAGCCTGTCCTCTTCTATGACATTTTCCCTGTTGCCTTCTGCAACATCCAGGCATAAGAAATTTATCAAGTGAAATTTCACCTTTCTTAAAGGTTTCAAGAATCTCTTCATATTCACCGCAAAGATTTCCTATAACCCGTATATTGGCTTTTACAAGAGGATGAATAAAAAAATTACTTATAGCACCACAGATTAAAATATCTACTTTCTTTTCTACAAGTTTTTCTATTTTCTTGAGAGGACTCAGAGAACCGAAAGAAACTACTTCACGACCTTTCTCCTGAGATCCTTCCAGATCTACAATCAGAAGATTCTGTGATGTATCGAACAACGGTGATAATCTCTTGTTAAATATTGATATACTTATAAGCACAGGCTTCTCTCCGTAAATATTTATTTTATCTATATAATATGCAATATATATGCCAAAAAAAAATATAAATCATAAAAACCCTGAAAAACAAAGGTAATTTCCTTATATAAAAATTTTTACACGAAAATTCCACATAAAAAAAAGATTGCATTATGCAATCAATTGATTGCATAATGCAATCTTTTACACATAATTTAATAAAAATAAAATTTATTATATGGGGATAATATCTTTTTTAGAAGAATCCATGAAATGCAAAGGGAAATTAAATAGATACCAGTTTATCTGTTTCTCTACTAATGGATACAGAGGCTTTTGAACTGTCAATTTTACTCAAATTATCAAGTCTTTTACTTTCTAAATATAATGTATCCGGACAGAAATCCAATCCATTTACCCACTGGATACTGCCAAGAAATGGCTTAACAGAATTAAATATTCTGCGATCTTTTAGCTGGTTAAAAATACCTTTATCCAAATAAGGTTTTACATCAAAAATTCTCTTTTCATTATTATCAAACAAAATACTCAGAGTATAATCATCATTTGGATAAACTTCTTTAATTCTTGGGTTCATGTTATCACCCCTTTATCTGAGAGGTTCTATTTTGAATATTTCATGCCTTGATGAAGCAAGTTCCCAGTTTGCCATCAAATCTTCTTTATGTATTTCTATCCATGCCTGAACCAATCGTGACTTATTCTGTGGTATTTCTCCGTCTATTAATTGTCCGTCTGGAATTGAAAACACTGCTTCAAGCGCCTGATAACGAACATGGATATGTGGTAATTTATGTTGTCTATTATCGAAAAAATATAACGAAACAATTATACCATAGAACATTGAAATAATTGCCATTAATCAGTCCTCCATGAACCTGATAATCAAGGCATTTATGCATAACTCCTAATTTTATATTAAATGAAGCTTTCATTTTTGTCAATAGTACTACAACATTCCATACATATCTGCTTATTCACGTTCATTTTCTTCATCTTTGAAGGCATTACAGGTTCTTTACACATATCACACAGAACAGATGATTCGATTTTAGCCTTTGGAGGCAGTTCTACCTGTACATCTTTTATTGCAAAAAGTTCTTCCAGAGGTTTATTCAGTATATATCTTGTTCTTTCAGGATGAAATTCAGGAAATTCCTTTTCTTTTTGAAGGCTAAAATCTTCCGTTGTTCCTCCGGCAGCAGGATCATCGATAGATCCCGGTATAAGAGAAAATCTTATTCCTTTTCCGGATTTTCTGCTAAAAAAAACAAAAACCATTTTCCCATAATCTTTATATATTAAATTGCCTTTACCAAAAGTGCATCCTGTAAGAACCTGTATTGCATCGGCACAACATGCATTGGTCTCTGTTATTGCCAGTATTTCTTCATCTACGGACCGTATTTCTTTTAATTTATCAAGACCTGCTTTTGCAGCTCTGTAACCTATAGTAAGACCGGGACATATATGCCCATGAAACCTGGCACATGCTTTAAAATCGTCATTTAATAAATTTTCCTCAATATTCATAAGTTTTTTCCGGTAATAAGAACCGGCCTCCTTTCGTTTTTTACGTATTATTTTCCAGGCCGAATAGTTTTATTTTTCTCCAGAGAGTTGTCTTATCTATTCCAAGTTCCTCTGCTGTTTTCTTTTTATTCCAGTTATTTTTTCTGAGAGCTTCATAAATCACATGTTTTTCCATATCTTTCAGAGATTTTTTCTGATATTGAACAGGATGAGATGATATAAACTGTTCAGGAAGATGTTCGGGAAGTATTACAGTTCCTTTGCAGAGGATAAACGTGTGTTCTATAATATTTTCCAGTTCTCTTATATTTCCCGGAAAATTGTATTTCATTAACAATGAAAGAGCTTCATCCGATATGGATTGAATATCTTTTCCTTTTATACTATTAAACCTCTGTATAAAATGATTTACAAGTAAGGGAATATCTTCTTTTCTTTCAGAAAGAGGGGGTATGAAAATCTTCATAACATTGAGGCGATAATAAAGATCGTGGCGGAACGTTCCTTCTTCTACGAGAGAAATAAGATTTTTATTTGTAGCTGCCACTATTCTCACATTTGCTTTACAGGCATTTACGCTCCCCAGAGGTTCATAAGTTTTTTCCTGGATTACCCTGAGTAATCGTGTCTGCATTGATGCAGATATATCACCTATTTCATCAAGGAATATAGTGCCCCCTTCTGCAAGAGCAAATCGTCCTGGTTTATCTTTTTTTGCATCGGTAAAAGCTCCTGCTTTATAACCGAAGAGTTCCGATTCAAGCAGTGTATCGGGAAGGGCTCCGCAGTTTACTGCTACAAGGGGTTTCTTTTTTCTTCCGCTCAATTTATGTATGGCTCTTGCTATGAGTTCTTTCCCCGTGCCGCTGTCTCCTTCGATTAAAACATTACTGTCACTTTCCGCTATATCAGGGATTATAGAGAATATTTTTTCCATTCTGTGATTTTTACTTATTATATCCTGAAAAGAATAATTTTTATTAATCTTTTTTCTGAGTTCTTCTATTTCCCGTAAATCACGGAATGTTTCCACCCCTCCTATAATATGTCCATATTCATCCCGTAATATAGCAGTGCTTATACTTACTGGAAAAGGTTTCCCGTTCTGATTGACTATATAAATGGATTTATTTATAACAGATTTTCCGCTTTCCATAGTTCTGTGAAGAGCACAGTCCGTTTCACATATGCTGGCATGAAATACTTCATAACAGAGTTTTCCAAGAGCTTCTTCCCTTGAGACTCCGGTAATTTTTTCTGCGGCTCTGTTAAAAGATGTTATTTTCCAGTCATTATCTACGGTAAATACTCCGTCTGCTATACTGTCCAGAATTATATTAAAATAAGGTTCTTCTCTTTTCTGTTCCATAAGGGCATTATATTACAGGTCGTAAAAGTTTGCAAATTAGTCCGACAAGGTTTTCTGCCTGCTATCATGACAAAAAATAAAATAGTTTCATTCATAATTTTATTTACCTCTTATTTATTTTAATGCTTCTTTAATGACTTTCATGTTATTTTTCATAATATTTATATAGGCATCATATTCCATAGGTCCTGTAGCGGCAGGATCGAGAATAAATACCTTGAGACCTGTTTCATGTGCAATAACATCTGCCGATTTTGACGAATACTGTGGTTCTGCAAACAGTGCTTTTACTTTATGTTTCTTGATTATCTCAATTGTTTCAGCCAGTTCCTTTGCATTGGGTTCTGTTCCAGGTTCTCTTTCTATAACAGCAAGTATATTCAGACCAAAATCTTTTGCAAAATAAGGAAAAGCTTCATGAAAAGTTATAATATTACGATCTTTTATATCTTTTATTTCACTATTCATTTCCTCTTTTAATTTATAGAGTTTTTCTATATAAGTATCTGCATTTTTTCTATAAAGCTCTTTATGAGAAGGATCATACAGAGAAAGGTCCTTTTCTATATTATTAATCTGTTTAATAAGATTGGAAACTGATACCCATACATGAGGATTTCCTTCTCCATGTGTTTCCTCATGGGACTCACATTCATGTTCATGAGATTCTTCCTGGTGTTTATGATGTTTTCCTTCAATCAATTCAATACCCTTACTGGCATCTATAATTTTCAAATCAGGCTGTTCCTTTATAACCCTGTCCAGGAATCCTTCCATGCCTGCTCCGTTTACTACAAAAATATCTGCAGTAGCAATAATCTTCATATTATCAGCAGTCATGGAATAATTGTGAAGGCACCCTGTAAAAGATTCTGTAAGATTAGTGACTTTAACGCCAGGTACATCCTTTGTAATATTAATAGTACTTATATATACGGGATAAAAAGACGTTACTACAACAAGCTCTGTTTTACCGGGTGTTGCGGAAGTATTTTCTGCTCTGTTACAACCTGTCATAATTACTAAACATAAGAAAAATAGTAGATTAAATAATCTCTTTTTCATAAATATACACCTCTTCCTGTATAAAAAAATTTATCATAACAATTGATATTGTAGCAAGTATTATTAATTTCATCAATTCATAATCAATAACAATTTTCTTATCTCAGGAGGTGTAAAAAAATAACCTTATCATATTTACAATCGTGACGCGTAACGCGTAACGCGTGACGCGAGGACAAAAAACATAATTTGCCAGAGTTATTTTTTAACAGTCCCTTACCATAGAAAAGTGATTTAACACATAGATTTATAAAAAGAGACAGAATTTAACAAAAATTTAACAAAAATCTTTATTATTTATGTGTACAGAATGATATAATAATTCTACAAATTATAATTTTATAAGACATATCAGCTGTTTTAACGATAAACGGAGGGAACGTTATGAAAATTCAACATACCAATCCTTTGGCTAATCTGAATCATCTAACCAGGATTTTATCTGACCTTAAAGGTGATAACATAAAAGATTCTTTTCAAAAGACAACAACCGAAGAACTTGCTCTTATCCCTAAACCTCAGATAAAACCGGAAGAAGAAGCACCATGGATAAAAGATCAAATGCCTGCAAAAAACCTGGGAACAGGAGAAGACGGACTGTTTCACATAGGTAATGTGAGATGCGGTTTTAAAGAAGCGTCAGAAGTCAAAGACTGGGAACCGGTATTTAAGGAAATCTCTTTAAATCCCGATAAGGTAAAAGATGTTTATATAGTAATAGAACCTTTTGCACCTGAATGGATTGCAGGTCATGCCCTGTCATATTTCGAATTTGAAGACGACGGACAAATAACGACACCTGATGGGACAACATCAAAAGGACTTGTTCTTTCCATAGAAGCACGATTGAAAGAAGGACAGAGCTACAGCCTCATAGACGGAATGAAAAATAAATTTAAAAATATCTATCAGCTCGGCACATGGGAAGATTTTGTTCAGAAAGGCTGCAGAAGAGCAGGTCATAAACTGATAAGATATAAACTGAATTTAAGTAAAGATGAAAAGAAGGAATTACTTAAAAAAAATCTTGAAGAAGCCTTTAAAGACAGAAGCAGTGATTATTACAACACCCTTAAAAACAGCTGTTATTCCAATCAGGTCCGTATGATAAATTCAGTATTGCCTGAAGAAAGAAAAATAAATGAATGGATTATACCGAATATAGTAAATAATCCCGGAGCAAACATACCGAATGCGGCAGGTTTTGCCCTGGGCTCCGCAGGAATAATAGAAAATGCTCCTCCTGTCATAACGGAACCTGATAAAAATCTCTTTCCGGATAAACAGGTAAAAACCACTTTCATAGGAAATGCCCTGAAAGCTGCCAGTGATACAAAAGGGTGGGAATTTATGTCAGGACTTACGGGAGTGGCTCTCGGAACTGCCCTTGGAAGTCTTGTATTACCTCCTGTCCTTGCAATACCCACTACGGGACTCATAGGAGGAGTGGTCGGACTCAATACAGGTGAATGGATAAAAAGAGAAACTCACCATATACTGGAGCCGTCTGAAAAATATTTATAAAATCAATCATTTCCACAGAGATTAAAAAATTCTCCCTATAGAAAAAAGGGAGAATTTTTCATTAAGCGGCATATATTGTACCGGGATATGAACCAGTCCGGAATATACCAGGTATCTGGACTCCTCTGAATCCCGGACTGTATCACACCACCATCAATAAAAATCTGCTTTTCGGGAAGCAAATTGAATGTAATCCACCTCAGTTGGCCGAGTAAACTACATAGTTGCCGTCCTCCTGCATCACATCAGAGGCGCCGGGATTGCCATATGTGTCAGTAGCCCACAGGGCTTTTCCGCTTTTGCTGTAAATAACCAGGTTACCGTCACCCTGCATCTTAAGCGTTGCGCCTGGATTGCCATATGTGCCTGAAGACCACAGGGCTTGTCCGCTTGTGCTGTAAATAACCAGGTTACCGTCCTCCTGCATCTTAATCGTTGCGCCGGGATTGCCATATGTGCCAGAAGACCACAGAGCGACCTTTCCTCCCTTGAGGTTTTTGAAATCTACATCGAAATGTTTCATATCAGTCGCGCTGTCTGTGCGCAGATACTCCTTGGATACTCCCTCATACTTCGACCACACATTCCAGACCTCCTGAGTAAAGTCTATGGAGAAACTGGCGCTCCTGGTCTCGGTGGAAGGAACCGAATAGACAGCCTGCATCTTCGGGTGGATGCCGACTTGACCTGTGCCACGGGACAACTGCATGGGCCAGTCGGCAGTATCGCTCGAAGCAAAATATATGTATGTATGGAACATGTCGTTCCAATAATGATCTCGGAGTTGGTGGGTTTCTTCATCGTTACGGCAGCTCAGTGCGAGAAACATTGACCAGAGACACCTATTGCCATAACCGGGGCGATGTCCGTTAGTTGATTGCCGTCCTCCGCAGAACTCGTCAGCTCTGAACGAACGTTGCTCAGCGCTGGTCCAGGTCTTTTTAACTCCGTTATCGAGATAGTCCACATTGAAGGAAGTAGAACTTTCCGTATTCACGGGAGTATAGTCGTCAATATCTACGCCGTCAGCTCCACAACTAAAAGTTGCCGGGCTACATGCGACAGATGTGATCCAGTCTACAGAGGGAGTGATATCAACATCCACCTTGCCTATGAAATACCCTTTGTCATTCCGCTCTTTGAAATACAGGTTTCCCCGGTTCAGAAACCCCAGAGTTTCATTCGAGTCATCCACAATCATGCGTACCCACTTCTTTTCTCCTCCATTCCCCATAAACATCTGGACGCGGAGGGCACACTGGATTACGAAGTCCTGACTGCGGCCGCAGGGATACCAGACAAGTTTCGTGTATTTAATGAGGTAATCTTTTTTAGTGATCCCTGACGGTATGTTTGAGCTGCTGCTCGTCAGTTCACGGGAAGTCCGTGAACTGGCAGACTGGGATATAATCGAACTGACCATGGACATAAGGCTTGCCGGGTCAGTGTCCGGGAGAGCAAATGAAGTCGAAGTCATCGGGAAGTGGTTAGGGTCAAGGCGCTCTGTATCAAGATCCAGATCTGTGCTGTTCGGGTCTCCATCTAGCGTGAGTTTACTGAATTTGAATTTTAAAAGTTAAAAAAAATAAGGTGT
>CAYSLJ010000210.1:0-3361 GCA_964431735.1 uncultured Synergistia bacterium
TTTTTCTTTCGCGCTTCATGACTTATAAGAGAAATAGCTTCATCCACACATACATGAAGATTAAAAGGCTGTTCTTCAAGTTCCATAAGGCCTGATTCAATCTTTGAAAAATCCAGTATATCATTTATTAATGATAGAAGAATATTGCTGCTGTTCCTTATTATCTTGACAAAATTTTTCTGTTCACCGTCAATGGAGGTATCAAGAAGAAGACCTGTCATACCTGTAATGGCATTCAGTGGAGTACGTATTTCATGGCTCATATTGGCCAGGAAATATCCTTTTGCCAGATTTGCCTTTTCTGCTTCTACTGCCAGTACCCTGATCTGTTTCAGTGTTTCTTCCAGTTGCCTGTTTAAACGTTCCGCCTCCATTCTGGCATATTCTTCCTGTTTTTTTGCTTCTATGATTGTATCATAAAATCTGGCATTTAATATGGCAAGAGAACAGACATTGATAATATTCAGAGCCATATTCAGATAATGATCCCTGTATTCAGGGAAAGATATACCTTCTATTTCTAAAAAACCTGTAGTATCTTCCATATGGTTCGGGCCATGTTTCTGACCTGTTATTCTTATAGAAAAACCCTTATCGGAAGTAGAATAATTTCCCCGGATATTTAAAAGAGCGGAAATTCTTTTTTCATCATTTTTAAGGGCATCAGGTCTTGATTTTACAGTATGTTCCCCCCCATGAACACATGAAATGTAAATTAATTCCTTCGGAGCGAAAAGTATTGTAAATAATTCAAAAATTTTTTCTATTACATAATCTTCTCTTACCTCTCTGACGAGATTACCGGTAAGATCCATCATTACGGCATAATCAGCTATTTTGCGGTTCATGTCTGATAATATTTTTTTGCCCTTTTCATCACGCCACTCATATAACAGTTTCATTACTATTAATTCCAGATGGTCAGGGCCTGCAGGAAAAATTTCAAAAGGCAGGGAAAGATAATCAGAAAGTTCTTTCATTTTAAGGCTGCTCTTCTCACTGACACCGGTGTCAAAAAGAATCAGTTTTTCTATGGATTCATGAAAAAATTCTTCTGCCCCTTTCTTATTAAACCCCATATCTTCCAGATGAGACTTCCAGTCAATCAGCCATCCCGGGCTTACCAGGTAATATCTTTTCTTTATATAATCATCAACAATAGGCCTGTCTGCAAATAAATAAAAACACTGGTCAAAATGACAGATTTTTACATTTTTTTCAGTTACTTTGCCAGTGTGATGTAAACAACCGCCTTCAATTAAATAGATTGAACCGGTTCCGGAAGATTTTAACAAAAGCTCGTCACATAGAGATGCAACAGAACCTGTGAGAGAAGCAGGCCTGAGGCAATCAGCGACATAAGGTATAACCTTTACATCGTTAAATCCTGACAGCACCCTGGAAAATTCTTTTGCAAAATTGCTGCATACCATCATATAAAGGATATCCATCATTATTCAATCCATTCAAGAGGATAGGTGCCCCATTTTTTCACGGCTTCCGAAAGAGACATCAATACGGTTTCCGGCACATACCAGGGGATTTCACCATGAGTATCGGAAATAATAAAACCTCCTCCTATACCGGCCTGTCTTATAATATTTCTGACTGATTCTTCTGCTTCCTTCTCAGTCCATCGTCTCATTTCAATGCCATTTAAATTGCCGAGAATTGTGATTTTTCCTCTACATGACTCTTTTAATAAAGCTAAATCTTCATCAACACTGACACCTATAATGGCAGTTCCTGTTTTTATTACATCATCTATAACAGGAAGAGTCGGAGCTGAAGCAAAATGAGTTGCCGTCGGTCCTTTAATGGCAGGTAATGTTCTCATGGCTACTGCCATACCTGTAGATTTATACATCTCTTTCGGTATAACCATTGGAGAAGACATGGGGTCAAAATAACAGATAGCAGTAGCGCCTGCCTCTAATTGAGCATTTGCCCATTCCACACAGAAAATCTCATTTACCTTCATGAGATAATCGAATAACTCTTTTTCTTCATATATAAGTTCAATATAATTATCAAAACCGAGCTGCATAACAGGAAATGAAAAGGGAGACATAACAACACCTACAACAGGAACTTCATTACCGGCTTTTTCTTTAAGAAGACTTATGGCTTTCAAAACCTCAAGGAGACAGGGACAGTTTTTGACAGAAGGAGGAGAAAGTTTTTTTATATCTTCCTTTTTTTTAACAGGAGGTGCGCCGGAATTTGGAGGGCCGTCATCATAATAAATCACTTCCCCTCGCCATGCTTTTATTTCAAGAGGAGCATGGAAAAAACCAGAGAAAAAATCATTATGATATTTTTCTCTCAATATAAGCTGGCCTTTAACAATATGTTCTGCTTTAGCGAAGTATTCTTTAATGGATAATCCGAGTTCTTTCGCACCATGAAGTGTAAGTGCTAAAAACAGAGGAACTCTGTCGGGCTCTTTATGAGACAGAGCAGTTAATACCCTTTCCATAGAATTCATAACACACCTCCTGTACTTATAAGGCTCAAGGCATCTGAAGCATTAACTCCCATGCCACTGGCACCGACTTCTTTCCAGAGGAGTCTGTCAAATCTAAAAGGTGCTCCTCCGACAAATATTTTCACTTCACTCCTTATAGTTTTAAGTCTTTCAGAAAAATTTTTAACCTTCAATGCAGAAGAAAGCATAAGAGTTGAAATAAGGACAATTTCTATATTATCTTTTTGTACAAGATGAAGCAAATCGTCTACCGATGTAGTTCCATAATCATAAATATTAAACCCTCCCGCTCTCAGCATAGAAGATACTATTCTTTTTCCCAGTATATGATAGTCTTCAAGAATAGTAATAGCTATTTTCAGGTCAGTCTTACGAGCAGGATTTTCAGGTGGCAAAATTCTGTCAATTAAATATTCACATATGCGGGAGGTCATATAAATCTGAGAAAGAGATACATTACCTTTTTCCCAGTCACTGCCGAGTTCTTCCATAACAGTAGTAATAAGGTTTTCCGCTATGTCAAGGGAAGAATAACATTTAATATGTTCATCTACAATCTTCTCACAGGCCAGGCGATCCATTAAGATCAGAGCAGACTTGAAGTCTTCCCTGCAGGAAAAATTTTTATCCATAAAATCTTCCTCTCTTAATAATAATATATTCTCTCGTGACGCGTTACGCGTAACGCGTGACGGGTGGTTTCGTGATGCGTGATGCGTATTTTCACCGGGTACCGGACGAACACTGTTCCCCCCTTGCTACTCACTTTTCACTTCTCACGACTCACCACTCACTTTTCACTTTTCACTTTTCACTTTTCACTTTTCACTTTTCACTTCTCACTTTTCACTTTTCACTTCTCACTTTTCACTT
>CAYSLJ010000210.1:3461-10207 GCA_964431735.1 uncultured Synergistia bacterium
TCACTTTTCACTTTTCACTTCTCACTTTTCACTTTTCACTTCTCACTTTTCACTTCTCACTTTTCACTTCTCACTTCTCACTTTTCACTTCTCACTTCTCACGACTCACCACTCACTTTTCACTCTAATTAAATTCTAATAACTGAAATACCCTATATATAATATTAGAAAAATTCTATATATCTCACTTAATCCCTCTATAAAATCTTCGTACTTGTATTTATAAATAATATTATGTTAAAATATAAAGAATTTCAAAATCTGTTATATTTCATGTAAAATAGTGAGGTTTCAGAAAATTTCTCATATTTTGCAGATTTCAAGAGGGATAAATACATGTCACTTATTGATAGAGTTCTTAAAGAAAGATATAAATTAACAGAATTGATAGCAGAAGGCGGGATGGCATCGGTATTCAAAGGAACGGATCTTCTGCTTCAAAGGACTGTTGCTGTTAAAATACTCAGGCAAAATCTTTCTCTCGATGAAGACGGTATAGAGAGATTTTATAGAGAAGCAAGATCTGCTGCAAAACTTTCCCATCCCAATATAGTAAATATATATGATATAGGACAGGAAGAAGACGTATATTTCATAGTAATGGAATATCTTCCGGGAGGCACTCTTGACAGATTGATTTCAGGAGGTAAACCGGCTCCTGCAGATGAGGTCATAAGAATAGGTACAGAAATATGTGAGGCTCTGGATTATGCTCATAAAAAAGGGGTTATTCACAGAGATATTAAAGCTCAAAACATTATGCAGGCAGAAGACAAAACAATCAGAGTAGTAGATTTCGGCATTGCAAGGGTTCTGGATACGGGAACAATGACAAAACCGGGAACAGTAATGGGGTCAGTATACTATTTTTCTCCTGAACAGGCAGAAGGTAAAGAAACCACTATTTCATCAGATATATATTCTACAGGTGTATTACTCTATTATCTTTCAACTGCCCGATATCCTTTCGACGGAGAGACTGCCGTATCAATAGCTCTGAAACATATAAAGGATCAACCTGTCCCTCCTGTAACATTTAATAGTGATATAGAGCCAAAACTTCAGGATATAATACTTAAAGCCATGAATAAAGCACCTGAAGATCGTTATACAACAGCATCTGATATGGCAGAAGAATTAAAGTCTTTAAAAAAATCAAACAGGCCAGATAAAGTAGATAAAGATACAATAGAAAGACTCAAAAGCTATGACCTTGACACGGAAAGAACCGTTATAAGAAAAGCTCCTCCTGCAATACCAAAACAGGAAAAAAAGATTATTCCTCCGAAAAAACAAAAAAATCTTACCCCTCTCATAATAGGTATTGCAGTTATCCTTACAGGCATAATTCTGGCAGGAATACCTTATATAAAAAAACATTATTCATCTGTAAAAACACCTCTGATTATAGGGAAAACAGAAGCAGAAGCAAAAAAAGAACTTTCTTCTCTAAAACTGAAACTGGAAATTATTTCAACCCAAAATGACGATGTCATTGCTGAAGGAAAAATAATTTCCCAGGAACCGGCACCGGGGGCATCAGTAAAGAATAACAGCACGGTAAAAGTTGTAATAAGCCTGGGGAAAGGGAAAATAGAAGTACCTGACATAACAGGTCAGAGTCTGGATGAAGCAACATCGGAACTAAAAAAAATCGGCCTTGAAATTTATATAGAAGAAGAAGAAGCAACAGATAAATATCTTCCGAGAACTGTTATGTTACAACAGCCTGTGGGAGGAACTAAAATAGATGAAAAAACTAAAATAAGAGTAAAAATCAGTAAAAAAATAGAAGAAGTGGTAATACCTGATTTAGCAGGCCTTACAGAAGAAGAAGCAACAAAAGTTCTTATGGCAAAAGAACTGAAGCTTAAAGCAGGCGGTTCACAGCACAGTGATATAGAAAAAGGTCTTATTATATCACAGGATCCTCCTGCAGGAGAAAAGGGAGCAAAAAATTCTCAGGTAACAGTTGTGACGAGTGCAGGCCAGGATATGGTTACAGTCCCGGATATAACAGGTCTGACTCTAGGACAGGCCAGAGAAAAACTTAAAGAAACAAATCTGAAGATTAAAGTAGAAGAAGGTCAGGTAGCAGAAGACGATAGTATTTTAATAGAAACACAGTCACCACCTTCCGGAGACAAAATACCGGCAAGAGGAACTGTTCAGGTAACACTGAAAAAAACAGAGGTAATGACTACAGTACCGAATCTGCTGGGGAAACTGCTCTTTGATGCAAAAAATGATTTAACAGCCAGAGACCTGACAGCAGGAACAGTTACCGAAAATCCTTCTGATGAAGTACCAGGAACAGTTCTACAGCAGGAACCAGAGGCGGGGACACAGGTAACATCAAAAACCCCTGTAAACCTGGTAGTTGCCAGAATAAAAGATACCAGTGTAACTGTACCGGATCTGAAAGGTATGTCAGTGTCAACTGCTATGGGAGAACTGGAAAGATTGAAACTGAAAACAGGTTCTATAGTACCCGGAGCCAGTTCTGAGAAGAAAGGCTCTGTCATATCACAGGATCCTCCTGCAGGGACGGCGGTTGCGGAAGGAACAGTGGTAAATCTGGAAATAAGTCAGTAGTCGTGAGTCGTGAGTCGTGAGCGTGAAAAGTGAAAAGTGAAAAGTGAACGTTTACTGACCTGAGCATGAGCATGTAATAAATTGCATCCTCCCGTCACGCGTTACGCGTTACGTGTCACGAGAATAAAATATGCATTATTTATACTCACCTCAGTAATTAAACAACACGGGATTAAATACGCGTGACTCATCACGATTATAACGCATTACGCATAATGAAAGGAAACACATGAAAGGGAAAGTTTATCTGATAGGCGCAGGCCCCGGTGATCCGGGATTAATAACCATAAAAGGGAAAAAAATACTGGAAGAGGCAGATTGCATAATTTATGACAGGCTTGCCAATCCGGACCTTTTATCTATACGGAAAGCAGGAGCAGAACTTATATATGCAGGTAAAGAACCGGGAGTGGAAAGTCAGAGCAAAATAAATAAAATACTGGTTGAAAAAGGGTGTGAAGGGAAAACAGTGGCGAGACTGAAAGGAGGAGATCCTTTCGTATTCGGCCGCGGCGGTGAAGAATGTGAAATACTTGCAGAACATAATATTCCTTTTGAAGTAATCCCCGGCATAACTTCTGCCATAGCAGTTCCTGCCTGTGCCGGTATAGCTGTAACACACAGAGAACACAATACATGCTTTTCAATCATTACAGGCCATGAAGATCCGAATAAAGAATTTTCATCTATTGACTGGGCCTGCCTGGGTTCAGGCAAAGATCCTCTTGTATTCCTTATGGGTATGGAAAGACTTGAAGATATAGCAGGTAAATTAATTAAACATGGCCGTAAGCCTGATACACCTGTAGCAGTAATTTATCGTGGCACAACACCTTTTCAGAAAACCCTTGTATCTACTCTGGACACTGTGGCAGAAGAAGCAAAAAAACAAAAATTTCGCCCTCCATGCATAATAATTGCAGGCTCTGTTGTAAAACTGAGAGAAAAAATAAAATGGTTTGAGAAACGCCCCCTTTTCGGTAAAAGAATAGTCGTAACAAGAGCAAGAGCTCAGGCAGGTGAAATGTCGCAAAAACTGCGGGAACTGGGCGCATATGTAATAGAATGTCCCGTAATAAAAATAATCCATCCCGAAAATTATGAAGACCTGGATAAAGCAATCAATCATATAAAAAATTATGACTGGCTTATCTTTACAAGTCAGAACGGCGTAAAACATTTTATGGATAGACTTTTTATAGCAGGAAAAGACGTAAGGATACTGTCGGAAGCAAAAATCTGTTCCATAGGGCCGGCAACTGCAAAAGAACTTCGTAATTACGGACTTATAGCAGATTATATGCCGCCGAAATTCGTAGCTGAAGAACTACTGGCAAATTTTCCTGAACTGAAAGAAGACAGTAAAATCCTTCTTCCCAGGGCTAAAGAAGCAAGAGAGCTGATAACGGAAGAATTTCGCAGAAGAAGTATTGCGGTTGATACGGTAACTGCCTATGAAACGGACAGTGAAACTGTAATTGAAGAAGAACAGGAAGAAATAAAAAAAGAACTTCAGGAAGATATTGATCTCGTCACATTTACAAGTTCTTCCACTGTAAAAAATTTCGTCAAAATTATTGAAAAACTGGGAATAGAAACAGGTCACTTTAAAAAAGTGGCAGCTATAGGGCCGGTAACTGCAAAGACAGCGGAAGAGCACGGATTTAACGTGGAAATAAGAGCGTCAGAATATACAATAGACGGGCTTGTGGCAGAAATTCTTAGATATTATAATCGTGAAGGGTGAAGAGTGAAGGGTGAAGAGTGAAAGATAACTGGTAACTGGTAACTGCTAACTGGTCACTGTTCACTACTCACAGGCCGTAACCTCCCACATTATACTTATGCTTACAGAGTACTGCCCTTATAGTGAAATAATCTATTTCTTCAGGGAGACTGTATTTTATGGGTGCCAGTTTTTCCGCTCCCACTCTCTTAACTGCATCCAGAATAAGAGCTTCATAGGTTTTAGGGATAAAGGGATTTAAATCCACTTCCATGCCGGCACAGGCGCATTTTATAAGATGATCCTTGACAGTCAGTATTTTTAAATTTCTTTCTCTGGCAATCTCTTCAAGAGATTGTCCTTCTTTATACATGTCAAGAGTTATCATATAACTTCGATCTACTTTTTTCTTTGTTTGTTCAGTTTTAACTTCCTTTTTTTTAATCTCTAATATATTTTCTTCTTTCACATATTTTTTTATTACCTCTAAAAATTCATGGCCATATTTCTTTAATTTACCTTCTCCTATGCCTTTTATATTTAACAGAGCATCTTCATCGAGGGGGTAATATTCACTCATTTCACGAAGGGTACTGTCATGAAATATAACATAAGGAGGAAGACTTTCCCGGGTGGAAATATCCTTTCTTAAAGCCCTTAATAAATCGAAAAGCTGAATATTAACAGATTTTATTTCCTCTTTACGTAACGGCTCTGCTTTTTTCTTTACCTTTCCGAAAACCTTCTCTTTATTTTTCAGCACAGGCCATGACTTTTCGTTTAATTTTAAAACAGGATATTCTCCTTCTGTAATATGAAGGTATTTATCTGCAATCAGAGTGTTTATAAGATCTTTTATTTCTTTAATGTCAAAATCCTTCATAATGCCGTGAGTTGATAATTTATCAAAATCTCCCTTTAAAACCCTTATATTTCTGGAGCCTTTCAGCACCTGAGCAACAAGAGCCATGCCGAAACGTTCCTCCATACGATAGACACAGGAGAGGATTTTCTGTGCTTCTACCGTAATATCTGTCAATTGACTTTTATCATTACAGTTACTGCAGCTTTCACAGTTATCATGAAGAAATTCTTCTCCGAAATACTCAAGAATATATTTTCTCAAACATTCTCCAGTATAACAATAATCAATAATAGATTTAAGTCTTTTATGTTCAAAATCTCTTCTTTCGGGAGATAAATCATTATGTTCTATTAAATATCTCTGTATGACTATATCTCCGGGAGAAAAGAGTAAAATACAATCACTTTTTTCTCCGTCTCTTCCGGCTCTTCCCGCTTCCTGGTAATAAGCTTCCATATTTTTCGGCATATTATAGTGTATGACACTTCTTACATTGGATTTATCAATCCCCATACCAAAAGCATTTGTTGCCACAATAATAGTTATGTCATCATAGGAAAAAGCTTCCTGAGTCTTTGTTCTTTCTTCATCTGTGAGGCCTGCATGATATCTGCCGGCCAGAAAACCTCTGGCCTTTAATATCTCACATAGTTCATCCACTTCTTTTCTGGTGGAACAGTATATGATACAGGAAGAGTTTTTATTTTTTTCCAGATAATTCAGGATAAAATCCTGTTTATTCTCTCCCCTTAGTACGGAGAAAAAAAGATTTTTACGATTAAATCCGGTAATATAAAGAGTTCCGTCCCTGAGGCCCAGAAGTTTTATAATATCATGTCTGACTTCTTCTGTAGCAGTGGCAGTAAAGGCACTTACGACAGGCCTTGCAGGAAGTTCTCCTATAAATGGTTCAACAGATAGATAACTCGGACGAAAATCATGGCCCCAGTGGGATATACAATGGGCTTCATCAACTACAAGTAAAGAAATGGACAGGGATTTTAAGAGATCACGAAAATAATTATTATCAAACCGTTCAGGAGCAATATAAAGGAGTTTATAGAGTCCTTTTTTTGACCTGTAAATTCTATCTTTAACCTCGGGAAAAGAAAGGGAACTGTTTATAAAAGAAGCAGGTAAACCCAGGTTAGAAAGAGCATCTACCTGGTTTTTCATAAGAGAAATCAAAGGAGATATTACCAGTGTCAATCCGTCCAATAACAGGGCAGGTATCTGGAAACATATGGATTTTCCTGCTCCTGTAGGCATTATGGCAAAGGTATCATTGCCTGACATGATATTCTTTATGATTTTATCCTGGCCCTGTCTGAAATTACTGTAACCGTAATATTTTTTTAATATTTTTTCAGCATCTTCTAATTTTTTTTCTAACATTACCTGTTCACTTTCATTATAATTCAGATGAATCTTTTATAACACAGACAGGTGAAAAATGCAATATTTCGCACAGAACTTATCACTCTTCACCATTCACGACTCCTATATAAAATTGCGTTTAAAAATGACAGGTGATTTTACATACAAGGGAAAAAGAAATTT